>DASQNW010000409.1:0-10077 GCA_035644775.1 Chitinophagaceae bacterium
TCAATAGCATCAGCTTGTTAAGCCAAATAGCCAGGTTGAAAGTGGATAAGAACATCCAGAAGTCGAAAGAATTTATTGAGCAGATTGGCGAGAAAAGCCAGAGCATGGCGATAGCTATGGACGATATGTTGTGGAGCATCGATCCAAAAAACGACAGCATGGAAAAAACATTGCTGCGCATTTTGGAATTTGCAGATGCATTAAAGAGCAGGCACAATGCAGAAATAGTGATCAAAGTAGATGAGCAGGTGAAAGAATTGGAGCTTGATATGAAAGTTCGTTACGAGTTCCTTCTGATCTGCAAGGAGGCGTTGCGTTGCCTGGTGCAATATTCCAATTGCAGAAATCTGCTGGTAAACATTGATTGTGCAAGATCAAAGATTCAATTGAAAATCCTAAGCCAGGCTTGTGAGGTTGACCCCAACAGCGACGTAGTGTACGACTCAAGAAAAAAGATTCTGAAGCGTGTAGAATTGATCAATGCCTCGTTCGATTTTCTAGTCAATAAGGATCAAACTTCTGTGATCCTTGCAGTACCGTTACGCTCTTAATAATGCTGGTAACGAGTCTCACTAAACCAAAAAAGAGAAAGCCTATTGCTCCTTATTTTTCTTTTGAGCTAGATTTTTCTGCTCGTCTTTGGTGAGTTCGTCGAGCGTCCAATATGTGTTCCTGCCTTTATATTGTTCGCGAATACTACGCACTTGTCCTCTCCAAACAGTACCCGAGCCATTCAGGTGCTCACGAATATAGCTTAGGATATCTGAAAGCTCTTCATCATTGTACTGGGCTACTGGTGCCATCGGACCATTGTACTCAACACCATCAACAGGCCCGGTGAGCCCGTGCAACAAGATTTTTATTGGCACACCTGCATCGCCCGTTAAGCGCGGAGAACCCACGAGTGACGGCGCGAGCTGGGGAGTGCCCTTGCCCTATTTGCCATGGCAGGCGGCACAAGTCTCCTGGAACATTCTGTATCCACTAACAATCTGTAAAGCGGCATCTCCTGGTCTCAACTTATACTTGTCTCTTAAAGATTGTATTTCCGAAAAAGATGGATTGAGATTTTCCTTAGCAGTAACTTCTATCAATTCATTGCCGGCGAACTTTTTTAAGACGGCATGCACCAGATTCTTCGAATCAGCATTCCTAACCCGTAAACTAAGCAACAGCTGTTGCGCTACTTCGGGGTGTTTGTCATGAACCATCGTGCTAATGGCTTTAAGTATCTCGGCATCTTGTTTTGCAAGGTATGGTTCACTAATTCTTATAGCTGCGACTCGCACCCGGTGGTCATCGTCTTCTAGAGCAGTTTTCAGAATTTGCCGGTCAATGCTACCGAGGCCTTCAAGCGTCCACAAGGCATGAAGCCTTTCCAAGCCGAAGTCCTTTTTACTTTTAAAAATCCGGGCAAAGAACCCCTCGTTCCCCGCCAATATTTTTTTCAAAGCAGGCAAAACGGCTTTATCTCCTTTCAATATAAGAAGCTTTTGAGCCGTCATTCTCCACCATCCGTTAGGGTGCGATAAGTATGCAATGAGTTCATTGGTAGTTTTTCCAAGAAGGTGGGGCTTGGATCCAGGCTTCATGTCTTCGTGGTAAATTCTGTAAATCCGACCCTTTTGCACAAACTTATCGTAGCCTTTTTGATCTACTACACTTCGCAGGTAACTGCCCTTTCCTACCCATGTACCTTCCTGTATAATGCCTCTGTACATGTCAACCACGTACAGGCAGCCGTCAGGACCAGTGGCTGCATACACTGGTCGGAAGAGAGGATCGGTTGATGCAAGAAACTCTGTCTGGTGATATGGATTTTCAAGAATGATCTTGCCGTTAACATGATTCACCTTTGCTCTTCTAACGAGCCTTCCTACAGGTTCAGGAATGAAGAGGTCGCCATAAGCTGTGGGCATTTTGTCGCCAAGAAATACCTCCTGGCCAGCGACACCTGTAAACTTGTTCAGCGTATTGTCGTCCGACCGCATCCGTCGCGGGCCCCCTTGTGCATCAGGTGTGCCTACAATTGGCCAGGGCTCCACAAAACCGCTGTCCCAGCGGCCAGGTAGTTCCAAACCTCCATAGGCTGGATGCTGCTGAAATGCCAAAGCCGGAATCTCCGTACCCGCACGTGAAAGAAAGAGCCTACCTGTTTCATCCTGTGTTACTCCCCACTGTCCGTTGAGTGGCTCGGGCAATGTATCTCTAATCAATTGATTATTCGTAAACCGATATCGAAAAGCCTTGTTGGTAACGTACAACCAATTGTCAATGCTCCATAACATATTTGCGTCCTGGTGCTCAAGATTACGGTTATCTTTTACGGTATCTTCCAGCACTAGTGTCTTCTCATCTGCTTTGCCATCACCATTTACGTCCCTATAGGTATAAAGACTTCTGTTGTATGTTTCTCCTACCAGTACCCTGTCGTCAAGAGGCAGCACAATGCGCGGCAGAACCATGCTGTCGATAAAGATGGAGCTCTTGTCCATCTTGCCATCGTTGTTTAGGTCTTCCAGTATAGTGATCCGGCTCCATGGCTCATTTTCATTTGTGGCATCCGCATCCTGCATGTAGGTGTTCATTTGCGCCACATACATTTTTCCGTTGCCATCCCAGGTTATAGACACCGGCTCTCCTATCATCGGTTCGCTGGCAACCAGTTCTATTTTGTAGCCTGCTGGCAAATACATTCGCTTTAGCGATTCCTCAGGACTAAGGCTTTTTAATTCCGGATTGGCAACGATGGGAGGTTTAGTATAAATTTCATCGCGGTGCTTCTTTCCGGTGCAGGAATAGCATACAAGAAAGGTAAGGATAAGGAAAAGACCTGTTAATCTCAGAAGCATTAGCAAAGGATTAGGTGATAAAAATAAGTATTCTGCTTCAAGGGGATTACGGCTCTATTGCATAAGAAGTGCTGTTGTTTGATGTTTAAATGAGCAACGTATTTCATCAAAAAAGCTTGCTCATTGGTTTGATTGATTTAACAAAGCGGAAAAAGAAAGCGACGATATTCTTTCTATCTTCCACGGCGCATGGCTGCTTACATCAAAGTGTTTTTGTTTGTCTGTTGCACGTTTTGTACAAGCCTGGTTTGGGGCCAGACCGATAGCTGCAATCTGCGTGTATCACTACTTACCTGCAGCCCTGGTGAAGAATTATACAGCACCTTCGGGCACACAGCGCTTCGGGTAAAAAATACCGGCACCGGAGAAGATTATGTATTTAACTATGGCACATTCGAGTTTAGCCCCGACTTCTACAAAAAGTTTGTATTAGGCAGATTGTTATACTCTCTCTCTGTTCAAAGTTTCCAGGAATTTGTATTCAATTATCAGCTGGAAAGCCGGAGCATAATTGAGCAGAACATCAATATCAGTTGTGCAGAAAAAGAGAAACTGGTTACTGCACTTCATGTAAATGCTGAAGAACAAAATCGTCATTACCTGTACGATTTTCTTTTTGATAACTGCACAACAAGGGCGCGAGATATCGTGGTTAAGAACAGTATACCGCCTGCGTTGTTTAAAAATATTCTACCTGATAATGTCCCGAGTTTTCGTGATCTTATCCATTCTTATTTGAATTTGGGTGGACAATACTGGAGCAAGCTCGGTATAGATATGCTTTTGGGCGCACGGCTGGATAGAAAGGTTGGCAATACAGAAGCGATGTTCCTACCTGATTACCTCATGAAAGGTTTCGATCATGCAAAATCAGGAACACGTCCGCTGGTGCAAGCTCCACAAACCATTTTGTCTATGCCTTCACCATTGAACAAAGGCTCGATGTTCCGTCCTGCGGTTGTTTTCAGCATTTTGCTGGCTGCGGCCCTGATTCTCACCTTTGCAAGGCGCCAAGGGGCAAATCAAGCTCTTAGCATTATAGATTTTCTTTTGTTTTTACTTGCAGGCCTTTCAGGTTGCATTATGCTTTTTATGTGGTTTGCCACAGATCACTTGCTATGTAGAGACAACTACAATCTTTTATGGGCTCTTCCCTCGCACCTGGGATTGGCACTTTACGTACATAGTAACAAACCCTGGGTGAAAAAGTATTTTACAGGCGCTACTATTCTGTATACTCTTTTGCTGTTGGGGTGGTTTTTCATGCCACAGAATCTCAATGACGCATTGCTGCCGTTGGTTGCCTTACTGGCGTTTCGCAGTGCAGCACTTGCTCAACTTTTTACTTATGCAAAGAACAAACGAGTTTAAAGGAGGCAAAATTAATTATTTAGTATCAGGTAAAGGACCAGCAGTGGTGCTGCTTCACGGTTTTGCTGAAGACAGCGCTGTATGGAAGAAACAATCTGCGGTTTTAAAAGACACTCATACAGTAATAACTCCTGATTTGCCTGGCAGTGGCGCATCTAACGAGGCTCACAACCTTAGTATGGAATTTATAGCGGAAAGCGTAAAGGCTGTATTGGATTGGGAACACATAACTACTTGTTGTATGATCGGACACAGTATGGGTGGATATGTGACGCTTGCTTTTGCCGAAATATTTCCCGACCTGTTGAATTCTTTTGGTTTGTTTCACTCTACGGCTTTCTCAGATTCAGAAGAAAAGATCAACACACGTAGGAAAGGAATAGAGTTCATGAATGAGCAAGGAGCCGAAGCTTTTTTAAGAAGCTCCATACCGGGTCTATTCAGTTCCTGTTCAAAAGAAGCAGCTACTCTGCTCATAGAAAAACACATTGAGAGGGTGTCGTATTTTAGAAAACAGCCGCTGATCGCTTATTATGAGGCAATGATTCGACGGCCCGACAGGAGTTCTTTATTAAAACAAAATAATTTACCTATTTTGTTCGTATTAGGTAGGTATGATAACGCAGTGCCTCTTGAACAGGGGCTGAGGCAAGCACACCTGCCGGACGTATCGTTCGTCCATATCCTTGAAAAGTCTGCACATATGGGTATGTTGGAAGAACCCGATGAAACAAACGCCATCTTAAAAAACTTCCTTTTGAAAACTGTATAAATCTAAAGCACCCGATGCACCGCCTTTTGCTAACATTTTTGCTTGTTCTTGCTTGTACTGCAGGATTCAGCCGGCACTTGAAGGGCGGATTTTTCACCTATACATTTCTGAGCAAAACAGCTACATCCATCAGGTACCAGGTTACTCTTACGGTGTACATGGAGTGCAATGCAAGCGGACAACAGGTGGATAGTGATATCTTCTTTACCTTTTTCGACGCCGGAACAAGGCAGATGGTTCGCAACCAAAACGTTACACTTACGCGACAATACCAGCTCGGCAAGGGCTCAGACGAACAATGTATCACGGGTGATCAGAGCGGCTGTTATTACAAGATCGTGATCTATGAGTTACCGTCGATAGAGCTGCCGATTAACGAGCGAGGATACACTATTTCTTATCAACGTTGTTGCCGTATTGATGGAATCGTGAATGTTCAGGGTTCCAGAGACATAGGAAACACCTATTCTATAAACATTCCAGGTACTCAAACAGCAATCAATGCAGAAACCAACAGCAGCGCACGTTTCCTGGTGAATGACACAGTGGTGATTTGTGGTGGCAGTGAGTTTACTTATCCGTTTGTTGCGGAAGACGTGGATGGTGACCGCCTGCAATATGAGTTTTGTGATGCCTGGATTGGTGCTTCTACTAGTGTTCCTAATCCCAGCCAGGCTGATCCACCGCCTTATGCGGTGGTGCCTTATTCTACCGGCTTTTATGGGAGCTTTCCCCTTGGATCAAGAGTTAGTATTGACCCGAACACGGGCATAATAAGCGGACTTGCACCCTCCTCACCTGGTGAATATGTGATTACTGTATGTGTTTCAGAATACAGGGGCAATGTGTTGATCGGTACCACCAGAAAAGAGCTACACATCAAAGTAGGAGATTGCGTTCCCATCAAAGCCTCTTTGAACCCGCAATATGTTACTTGCGACGGTTTCACCCTAACCTTTCAAAACAACGCCACAAGTAGTGAAATAAAAACATACTTCTGGGACTTTGGCGTGCCGGCAGAAACCAGTGACGTATCTGACTTGCCAGTGGCCTCCTACACCTATCCCGATACTGGCGTGTACCAGATTAAGCTGGTAGTAAACAGGGGCCTCGCTTGTTCGGATTCTGCCATTGCACTAGCAAAGGTTTTCCCAGGCTTTAATCCAGACTTCAGTTTTGCGGGTATATGCGTGAACAAACCAACACGGTTCACCGACAGAACCACGTTACAATACGGTTCTGTCAACAGCTGGTCCTGGGATTTCGGTGTCACCAGCAGCAACACAGACGTTTCTTTACAACAGAATCCTACCTACACCTATAGCTCCATGACTACTCATAATGTGCGGCTGATTGTAGGCAGCACAAAAGGTTGTTTGGATACAGTATTTCAAGAAGTAAGAATTATAGATAAGCCGCCGCTGCAGGTGCGTTTTGCGGATACGCTTATATGCAATGGCGATGCTTTACAATTAGAGGCCATAGGAGACGGCTTGTTTAGCTGGACGCCTTCCGGAACTGATATCACCAACGAGAACACGGCAACACCCACAGTGACGCCTTCAGTAACGAAGGTTTACAACGTGCGACTGGATGACAATGGCTGTATCAACAACGATTCCGTGAGAGTACGTGTAGTTAACTTCGTCACGCTATCAGCAAGGAGTGATACAACTATTTGTGCCACTGATAGCGTGCGGCTAAATGCCGTGAGCGATGGGCTGCAATTTCTTTGGACTCCATCAGAATCAGTAAGCAACCCCAACATCATCAACCCCATGGCTGCACCTGCTGTAACGACTACTTACACAGTGAGAGCTACTATTGGCGGGTGTTCTGCAACGGACGACATGGTAGTACGGCTCGTACCTTATCCAGGCGCCAGGGCAGGAGCTGATACAGTTATTTGCTTTGGCACTTCAGCGCAACTGAATGGAAGCATGGTAGGAACTTCATTTAGCTGGTCACCTATAGAATCATTAAGCGGCGCTAATACTTTGAGCCCGATTGCTGCGCCCGAAGCAACCACAGCCTATGTGCTTACAGTACGTGACTCATTAAGCGGCTGCCCTAAGCCGGGCAGAGACACTGTACTAGTGAACGTTCTGCCACGCATTCTGGCATTTGCCGGCAGAGACACCTCCGTTGTAGTAAATCAGCCTTTGCAACTAAAGGCAAGCGGCGGCATCGATTATGAGTGGTCACCTGCAAGTGCTCTCAGCAATGCAGGGATATCAGATCCCATTGCACTATATGACGGCAGCCTCGAATCTATCAGATATAAGGTGAATGTATACAACGAAGCGAGTTGTGTGGATTCAGCTTTTATCACTGTAAAGATCTTCAAAACCGCACCTCAGGTTTTTGTTCCGACAGCCTTCACACCCAATAGTGATGGCAGAAACGATGTAATACGGCCGATAGCTGTGGGCATATCACGAATTGAATACTTCCGCGTGTTTAACAGGTGGGGCCAAATGGTGTTTAGCACTACCTCCAGTGGTGCCGGATGGGACGGCAGGATCGGTGGACAAGAACAGGGAGCAGGCACCTATGTTTGGGTAGTGAAAGCGGTAGATTATACCGGTAGGCCATTCTTCAAAAAAGGAACCGCAACGTTGATCCGCTAAGCTGCCACCTACCCTATCTTCGCAACAATGCCTAAAACTGTTTTCATCACTGGCGCCACCTCAGGTTTTGGAGAAGCTACCGCGCAAAAATTTGGTTCCGAAGGTTACAATCTCATTCTTAATGGAAGAAGAAAAGATCGCCTGGAGCAACTAGCAAACAATCTCTCGATACAGTACAATGCGAAAAGCCAGTTGCTGCCTTTCGATGTACGGGATCAACAAGCCGTGTTTGCAGCTGTTGAAGCGCTTCCTTCGGAGTGGAAAGACATTGATGTATTAGTAAACAATGCCGGCCTTGCACTAGGACGGGATTTCTTTGATGAAGCAAGTCTGCAAGATTGGAACACTATGATTGATACGAACGTGAAAGGCCTGTTATATGTATCTAAGGCTGTTGTTCCACTCTTTATACAAAATAAGAAAGGTCACATTATCAATATCGGCTCTATTGCAGGCAAAGAGGTCTATGAAAGAGGAAACGTTTATTGTGCAAGCAAGCACGCTGTTGATGCAATCACAAAAGCCATGCGCATTGATCTGCTGCAACATCGAATAAGGGTAACTGCAATACACCCCGGAGCTGCTGAAACAGAATTTTCGCTGGTGCGCTTCAAGGGCAATGCTGAAGCTGCCCAAAAAGTGTATGATGGTTACCAGCCTTTGTTGGCCGAGGATGTGGCTGAGATAGTCTATTATGCTGCTTCTTTGCCTCCTCACGTATGTATCAACGACCTAGTAGTGTCTTGCACCCAGCAGGCAAACTCTTACCATCTTTCCCGGGACCTATAATTCTGAAAACCCTAACTTTTCAAAGCAAACAGCTTCACTCTGCGGCATAATTATAGTCCAGTGGAGGTGAAACGAGATTTGTACAAAGCCGCAAAAGCACTTAGGAAATCTACTTAGAACTTCATTTCTTAACAGCAGATACTGGCATAGCCCAAATCCTTGATATACTTTTATGCCTCCTTACCAATATCTATTTAAAAACTCTATCTCAAAGCCGTATTTTATTATTTCACTCTTTCTTTTATTTTGCACACCCGTCATTTCCCAGGAAGTAATCAGAGTGCAGGAATGCAACAATCAAGGAATAAAAAGCCAGGTAGACAGCCTTAAGCAGCTTTATGCAAAAGATGGCTTTACTGTTCTGAAAGAAGCTTCAATCACAATGGAAAGCGAATATGAAATGCCGGTGATTGTGCCGCTACAGCAGGGCAGCTGGTACCAATTTGTTTTTGTGGGTGAGCCAACGTCCCGTCTTTATGAAGTACGAATGTTTGACTGGAATGAAAAACAAGTAGTATTTCAGCAGAAAAGATGGGGTGATGTAGACGGAAACATTATCTCGTATTCGTATATACCGCAGTTTTCAGAATTCCATATGATGCGACCTTTACAGGTGAATAAGCACAAGAAGAAAAACCTGTGTGGCTATGTGATGTTGCTAAAAAAGCAAAAGCAAAGCTGATAACATAACCTGTTTCACGTCAACAACGTAACGTACCTGCTACACTGAGAGCTTCTTGGTTGCCGTCTCTCCTTATAATTATTACGCCTTTGTAGCGATTGTCTTTTTCTGACGAAGCAGGGTCTTTCGTGATTTTGAGGTCTATTTCAACCTCTCCGTTGGAATATAATTCGTTGATGGTAGTTTCATTTACATTGGTTTGCTTCACCAATTTCAACTCCATCAACTGATCATTTAATTTAATGAAAGCTGTTCCTTTTAGATTACTCACCAATACACGTTCGTGAGCTACGGCTCCTTCACTGTTGAATAGTCCACTACAACCGCTATTTTGAAAAGGATTTTGTGTGAACGACTGGAGCGCTAAAATACCGGAAGTGGTGCTTGCAGCGGTTGCCGCATGTGAGCTTTCGTTGTTCAGCTGATCTGGTAAAGTGGTTTTGTTGTCCCCACAGGATATCAACACCAGCAACAGCGGTAGAAGTATTCGCATACTAGAGGCAAGAAATTATGGTGCCAAAGCTATACGCACCTGTGCTCCAGCCCGGGTGGTGGTAATAGGCGCAGAGGTAGCAATTTTTGGTATTACCCGATTTTGGTCGAAGTAGAATTTTAGGTTGACGCGATTATTCAACACATAGTCGATTGATGGAGCAAGACGCACTACTTTTTGGCCAGCAGTACCAAACGCAATGTCTTGATCGAGTTTGCTGTTGGCCGTGGCATCATCCCGTAAGCTAAAGTCGAAGCGGAAAGTAACATCATTGTTAAGCTGTCGCTCTTTTTTGCCGATTTTAATGTTCTGAAGAAAAGGAACACCGCGTCTGCGCCAGTTCATTCCGATAGTATATTCTGTGCTGCGGTTTTCTGCCAACTGATAATCGATCAGGCTTAAACTCAACTGCCTGCTTTTGCGGTATTCCACCCTGGTAGATAGCTGGTTTGTAAACGTCATGTCTACTTCAATCAGCGGGCTGAATT
>DASQNW010000410.1:0-1598 GCA_035644775.1 Chitinophagaceae bacterium
AATTATTATATCGGCTTCCTGAAACCTCACAGCCGTTTCAAGGCGAGCGCCCATCATTTTTCCAAAATATTTTCCTAACTCTTTGTTTCCTCGATATTTCAGTTCATGCATCAGGCGTTGCATTAGCGACTCTTTTGTAAAATAGAATTGAGCAGTTGCATGTGCAACAGGCATTCGACCCCAGAACATCTTTGCTACCGGATTCTCTTCATGCAGGTGAAAAAAGGTGGAGGGGAGATCGTCAATGCAGTCGGCACAGAGCAAATTATCTCTATGTATCAGGTCGCTGCCACAGCCGAAACATATGTGCGGAAAGGCAAGGTGCACCACCGATTCTGTGAGCCTGGAATACCATCTTTCCATCTGAACTTGTTTGACTAATTAAATTCACAATTCATCCTAAGCTAAAACAATAGTCTGTACACTTCATCTACTTTCGCGGTCAGTGACACTTCTATGTTAAACTTCTGTTTGCCGAGGTGTTTTTGGTTGTATTTTGAAACAACAATTTTTTCAAAGCCAAGCTTTTCAGCTTCTGCAATCCTTTGTTCAATCCTGTTTACAGCACGTATTTCGCCGCTTAGCCCAACCTCTCCCGCAAAACAGACGTTGTGAGGAATTGCAACATCCTCATAAGAAGAAAGTAGTGCACAGAGTACCGCAAGATC
Organism: Chitinophagaceae bacterium; assembly: GCA_035644775.1. Taxonomy (GTDB): domain Bacteria; phylum Bacteroidota; class Bacteroidia; order Chitinophagales; family Chitinophagaceae; genus Flavisolibacter. The sequence continues at coordinate 669 of DASQNW010000410.1, forward strand.
AATTGACGGATCTTCTACCTTGAGCCCTCCGGCAATGTTCAGAAATACATCTTTGACCCCGAAGAAGAATCCACCTCTTTTTTCAAGAACGGCAAGTAGTAGTTGTAAGCGTCGTAAATCCAAACCGCTGACGGTTCGCTGAGGTGTGCCATACACCGACTGAGTAACCAATGCTTGTACTTCTATCAGGAGCGGCCGTTGGCCTTCTATGGTAGCTGCGATGGCAGTACCACTCAGTTGATCCTCTTTTTGTGTGATTAATATTTCACTGGGGTTTAGAACTGGACTCATCCCTTCAGTAGTCATTTGGTAGATACCCAGTTCGGCTGTACTTCCAAAACGGTTTTTCAAGGTTCTTAATATCCGATATGCATAATGGCGATCGCCTTCAAACTGCAGCACAGTGTCTACCATGTGCTCAAGAATCTTAGGCCCTGCAATGCTTCCTTCTTTTGTGATATGCCCGATTATAAAAACTGGTGTTGCGGTATCCTTTGCAAACTGCTGAAACTCGGAAGCACATTCCCGTATCTGCGAAACACTACCGGGAGCTGATTCGATAAAGGGAGATTCGACTGTTTGAATTGAATCGACAATCACCAAGCCTGGTTTCAGCTTTTTAATTTCGCTGAAGATGATTTGTGTTGAAGTTTCTGTAAGAACATAAAAAGATTTCGATTTGATATTCAGTCTTTCCGCCCGCATTTTTATCTGCTGTTCGCTTTCCTCGCCGCTGATATAAAGTACTACCACCTCTTGAAGATGTAAACCCATTTGAAGAAATAGCGTTGATTTACCAATGCCGGGTTCGCCTGCCACTAACACAATGCTGCCTGCAACAATTCCACCTCCTAGTACTCTGTTCAACTCCTGGTCCGTGGTGGTTATGCGTGGATGTTCATCCGATTTTACATGATCTAATGACTGGAT
>DASQNW010000411.1:0-9721 GCA_035644775.1 Chitinophagaceae bacterium
AAAACTAGTCGCACAATCAATTACGCAGGAATGGAAAAGCCCGGTGAGCCATACCACAATGAAACCGATAATTACAAGCAAGATCATTACCAGCTTTTTTTTGATCACAGGGTTACTGAACAACTGTCGCTGAACACCGGCTTTTTTTACGTGAAAGGATCTGGTTATTACGAGCAGTACAAGGCAGATCAGGCATACGAAGGGTATGGCTTGCCAGAAAGAGTAGTTGATAATACCATCACATCTCGTACAGACATTATCCGACAGCTGTGGCTGGACAATGACTTTTACGGAAATATCTTTTCATTACTGCACAAAACTGCCTCCAAACAAATCACTTTTGGCGGAGCCATCACCCGCTACAAGGGAGATCATTTTGGTGAGCTGGTGTGGGCCATGCATGGAATGGAAGAACCTAAACATCGCTGGTATGATCTGGCCGCTGATAAGAAAGACTTCAACCTTTTTACTAAATGGCAGCAGCATCTCTCCCCTGAAGTTCAGCTGTTTGCAGATTTGCAATACCGCACCGTTCGATATTTTATCGATGGATTTAGGGACAATCCAGGGCTTAGGATTGACAACACTTACCACTTTATCAATCCGAAAGCAGGTATTACCTATAACAATTCGGGTTGGCAATTTTTCAGCTCCTACAGCATTGGAAACAAAGAACCTAACAGGGATGATTTTGAAGCAGGCAATTATCAACAACCTAAAAGAGAACAACTGCACGATCTTGAAATTGGGATCGAAAGGAACCATTCGCGACTGAGTTGGGCAGCGACAATGTATTATATGCGTTACAAAGACCAATTAGTGCTTACAGGAAAAATAAACGATGTAGGTGCATATACCAGAACAAACATTGACGATAGCTATCGCTTCGGTATAGAGCTGCAAAACAAGGCCGTATTGACTGATTGGCTGCATTGGAATGGCAACGTAACACTGAGCAGAAATAAAGTCGAAGGATTTACGGAATACATCGATGACTATGATAATGGTGGCCAAAAAGCAAACTGGTATTCAGAAACCGATCTCTCATTTTCGCCAGGGCTGGTAGGTGCCGGAACAGTTGTGATACTACCAGGAAAAGGTTTGGAAGTGAATTTAATAAGCAAATATGTTGGCAAGCAGTTTCTGGATAATACACAAAACGAGACGAGGAAATTAAGACCGTTTTTTACTGAAGACCTACTGATATCGTATTCTTTTGATAAACCGGTCTGGAAGCATGCCAAATTGTTGTTCCAGGTAAGTAATCTTTTTAATGCGAAATATGAACCTAACGGCTACACATTCAGCTATTATGCAGGCAACCAACTAAGCACAGAAAACTTCTACTATCCAATGGCTGGAATAAACTGTATGATAGGAGTAAACATCCGTTTTGAAAAAGAACGTGAGAATTAATCACCTATTAATCAAACTGCTTAGGGGTTACCTCACCGGCTGGCCAAACTTTTCGATCCATGCGAGTATACCTCCTTCTAAGTTATAGGTATCCTTAAATCCTAGTTGGTCCAACACCTGGCAAGCAAGCATACTGCGTCGGCCGCTGCGGCAATAAACAATCACTTGCTCGTTCTTTAGATCTTCGAGCTCCTCTACCTGCATCGTTTGCACTTTCCCTAAGGGCACCAGTCGACCACCAATGTTTACTTCTTCAAACTCATGTGGTTCACGAACGTCAACGAGATTCACCTTTTCTCCTTTATCTAACTTTTGTTTTAATTCTTCAACGTTGATGATTTTCATGTCACAGTATTTTAATTACTCTTCTGATGTAGTTAATGAAGGTGTGGTAACGATTGCTGAATCTATTTTTGGCTTATCAACACTCAGCCAAACATCGATCATTTGCCCGGGGCGAATACGCACATTGAAACCATCGGCCGTCTTGTTCTGAGGGCTCTGGCGATAAACGAAGGCAGCGCCGGTGTCTTTCACTAAAGGATCGGGAATAACAGAACCAAGAATGAGACCCTGTGCATCCAATAATATTTTCGACTCTTCAAACGACAAGCCAATAAGTTTTGGCACCATCATATCTGCATTGCCAATACCACTCCCTATCACTAGGGAGATGGCACTTCCCATCTTTAATTTTGTGCCAGGTCTAATGGGTTTGCCGTCCAGCAATTGTTCTAATATAGAGTTCTTTGCAAAATCCGGCTTGAAGGTAGTGTCGCCCATTTTCAAGCCCATATTTTTAAGCACCATTTCTGCATTCCGGAACGTGTAACCTATGAGATTAGGCATCTCTACGTCTGGCGGCACTACACGATTGACAGTAACGTATATGGTGCGGTTTACCTTCACTACTTCATCTGCTTCAGGAACTTGTTTTACCACCAGAGACGGAGGCAATGTATCGTAGTAAACAGAATCTTGTATCACAAGTTCAAATCCTTGCTCATCCAGAAGATCCCTCACTTTGTCTAACGGTTGACCAGTTACTGAAGGCACTGTTTTCGCTTCCCCATGATGTGTAAGCCAGTTCAGCGACAATACGAAAAGCACGAAGATCAGCGCTACAAGGCCTAGGCCTGCAACAATATTCACCCACAGCGGCTGCCTCGTTATTTGTTTAAACATGTATGCTATTCGTTTCGGGGTGCAATATAATAAACTAAAAAAGCTTCTTTAGCCATTGCTCAGCGCCTCGTCTAAAAGGCTTGTATAAAACTCTTCTAAAGTCCACCCCATCGCCCGCACTTGCTGAGGAATAATGCTGGCTTCACTTTGGCCGGGCACAGTATTAATTTCCAGCATGTACGGCTTGTTTTCTGTTGCATCGTAAATGAAGTCGATTCGCACTATCCCATTGCAATTGAATACCTGGTAAATCTGCTTTGCTGCAGTTTCAATTTTTTCTTTCCACGAGCTTTCAATTTGTGCTGGTGTAATTTCTTCAGATGCACCCTGGTATTTTGCCTCGTAATCGAAAAAGTCTTTCTTGGAGATAACTTCTGTTATAGGCAGTATCACGATCTCACCCTTAGTTTTGAAAACTCCAACAGTAAACTCTCTGCCCTCAATCATCTCTTCTACAAGCACCTGGTCATCTTCCTTGAACGCTTTGTCAATTGCATGTGCAAGTTCCTGGGCTGGATGAGTCACCTTTGACATGCCAATGCTCGAACCACCGCTATTAGGTTTTACAAATACGGGAAATTTCAATTGTTGTATGATGTCATCGATGTTGACTTTTTGGTTTTTCATCAGCAACACCGATCGGGCGGTGCTAATTCCCGACAGGGCTGCAACAGCAACCGTGTATCTTTTATTAAATGTGATCGCCGATGTTGCTGCATTGCAGGATGTGTAGGGCAGCTGCAACATATCGAAATACCCCTGAAGCTTTCCATCCTCACCGGGTGTTCCGTGCATGCCGATGAATACTGCATCAAACCTTAGTTCTTCACCGTTTAATTTTAAGGAAAAATCATCCCTGTTGATCTCATGTTTTTTCCCGTCTTCATCTTCATAAAACCAACCAGCAGGATTAACATCAATCTTGAATACTTCAAATTTGTCTTTCTCTAAATGGTTGTTTATCGTGATCGCTGATTTGTATGAGATAACAGCCTCACTAGAATAACCACCGGTAACGAGTGCGATTTTCTTCTTCATGGTTCTGAATAAAAGCGAAAAGTATAAATAAAATTGTATCTGTTGTGGCCGGTTATGCTGAACCTGACTATAAAAAATAAGGTGAAGTGTCACCTTCACCTTTTCAACATCGTATTCATCACCCCATCACAAATGGAGTCGCTCTTTCTTGCCCAGTAAATCTTGTACCGTCTCCTGGTACATTTCATCCGGCACACAGCAATCCACAGGACATACAGCGGCGCATTGGGGCTCTTCATGAAAGCCCTGGCACTCGGTGCATTTGCTCGGAACGATGTAATATGTATCCACGGCAATTGGCGCGTTCCTCTGGCTTACGTCAACAACGGTTCCATCCACTAATGTATAACTGCCTTTTACGCTTGTGCCATCTGATATTGACCATTCCACACCACCCTCATAGATTGCATTGTTCGGACACTCCGGTTCGCAAGCCCCGCAATTGATGCACTCATCTGTTATTTTAATAGCCATAAATCTTCACGTTTGGCAGCAAATTTAAAACCTGTGCAGCAATTCTGTTTAATAATTTAAAGAGTTGATGGTGCAATCAATGCAATCGTAATCTTTGCAAAGAGAACAAGAACAATATGCAGTTACAAGAGAGAAAAGAGCTCATGGTGCGCCTCGGTGAATACATGAAAGGAAGTGCTGAAGATTGGCAAGTTGCTAAGAGAAAAGCACATGCAGAAAACAATTGGTTCATAGCGGAATTTGTAGACCGAGCTGCTCAAACAGTTGCTGATAACTACCTGACCGCTGCTGCACTCGATCAACTCATATCAAATTATCAGTTGGTTAATGTGCAGACGCAGCCGAAGAAGGTTGGGATTGTAATGGCTGGAAACATTCCTCTCGTTGGCTTTCACGATCTGCTTTGCACTTTTTTGGTTGGGCACATTGCTGTTGTAAAACCATCGTCTAAAGATGCATCGCTTATGAAGCAGCTGCTCACTACGCTGGTTAGCTGGAACGCGGGTGTTGGCAATTTTATCATCCTTCAAGATCTCCTGAAAGGTTGCGACGCTTACATCGCCACCGGAAGCAATAACACAGGTCGTTATTTCGAATATTATTTTGGAAAATACCCGCACATCATAAGAAAGAACCGCACTTCAGTGGCGATTCTCTCGGGCACCGAAACGCCGCAGGCACTTGAAAAACTCGCCGACGATGTACACTTGTATTTTGGTTTAGGCTGTCGTAATGTGACGCAGCTTTACGTACCACACAATTATGATTTTGTTCCCTTGCTGAATGCATTTAGAAAATATGATTACCTGATAAACCATAACAAATACAAAAACAACTATGATCACAACCTCGCAATGCATATACTGAACAACAAAAGGTATATGACCAATGGAAGCATTTTGTTGATAGAAGACCCCTCTCCTTTTTCTCCTATAGCTCAGGTCCATTTTAGTTACTACGACGACAAAGAAGAGATTCGGAAAAATTTACATGACAACCAGGCGATACAATGCATTGTAGATGACGAAACAGCAGCATTTGGTTCAGCACAGCAGCCTCAGCTCTGCGAGTTTGCCGATGGAGTGGATACCATCAATTTTCTGCAGACGCTGTAGCAAACACCTATTGAGTCAAGGCTTAGAACTACGAAGGTCTTAGTAAATAATTGTTAAACTGGAAAGTCGGTTTTCAGATAGAGAAACTAAGTGTTTAATTTGTTGCGTAGAGGCATGCTATTTGACATATCTTTTGAATCGAAACAGATAAATTCAAATTCTATAAAATGAAATTGACTCAAATTTTACTCGTCGTAGGGATTAGCGCTACAACAGCGGTAGGCTCTATTTGGGCATATGAGAAAATAAACAACAGGCCGACGATTGGCACCAATGAAAAAGGTCTTCCTGCTAATTATGCCGGTTTTTTTGATGGCAAAAACAACAGTGCAGATGCCATAGACCTTACTAAAGCGGCTAATAGTGCAGTTCCTGCTGTAGTGCATATAAAGACAAAAATCCCTGCAAAGAAATTAACCAACAACGTTCCGAGCCAACGGAGCCGGGGAGGTTTTTTCGATGAGTGGTTTGATGATTTTTTTGGCAACGGGCCCAACATGATGCCAGAGCAGCGAGCATCGGGAAGTGGAGTATTGATCAGCGAGGATGGATATATTGTTACCAATAACCACGTTATCTCTGACGGCAACAATGGAGTAGCATCAGAAATCAACGTAACGCTTCATAACAAAAAGTCGTACAAAGCCCGTCTTGTTGGCCGTGATCCGAGCAGTGATCTTGCAGTATTGAAAGTTGAAGGCAATAAGTTTCCTTTCCTCTTGTATGGCAATTCAAGCAATATTCAGCTAGGACAGTGGGTGTTGGCCGTGGGTTATCCACTGACGCTGGAGACTACTGTTACTGCAGGAATCATTTCTGCAACAGGCCGCTCGATCGGCATCAACAGCAGGCAAACACAGCGCGGCGAAAGCCCTGTAGAATCTTTTATTCAAACAGACGCTGCCGTAAACCAGGGCAACAGTGGCGGCGCACTGATTAACGCCAACGGTGAGCTGATAGGCATCAACTCGGCTATACTTGCACCAACAGGTACCTACGCGGGTTATTCGTTCGCTATTCCCGTGTACATCGTAAAGAAGATCGTTGACGATATTGTGCGCTTTGGAGATGTGCAGAGAGGATATCTCGGAATCAGCTACTATTCTACAGACGAAATGAGTGAGGCACAAATTAAACAGTTAGGTATTCCAACTACAACTGAAGGCGTTTACGTTTCGGCAGTTTCAAACGATGGTGGAGCTTATGCAGCGGGTATCAGGAAAGGCGATGTGATCACTAAGGTGAACAATGCTGCTGTGACATCAGGCCTGCAAATGAGTGCTCAAATAGCTTCCTTCCGTCCGGGAGACAAAGTACCAGTGAGTTACATTCGGGGAGGCAAGGAATATACCACCCATGTAGTGCTGAAGAAAAAAGCTGGAACCTTCGAAGACCTTGCGGTAGCTAACATAGGCACTCGCTTAGGTGCTGATCTATCTACCCTGGACAAAGCAAAAGCACGTCAATACGATATTGCAGGAGGTGTTCTTGTAAATAAAATCACTCCGGGTGGAGCCCTAAGCCGTACGAGAATGGCAGAAGGTTTTATCATCACCAGTGTGAATGGTCAAGATATTACCAGCGTAGATGATTTGTCGAAGCTCCTTGGCAGTGTAAGAGGTCAAATAAGCCTCGAGGGAATTTATCCAGGCTATGATGGAATTTACAAGTATCCGTTGAACCTGGAACAATAAAACAAGAGAACAATTTTGAAGAGGCCGGTCATTCCGGCCTTTTTTTATGGTGCTAGGCAAACCAGCTTTTGACAGTTAGCAACTTTGCTCCGGCAGCATCTTGCACAACATAGTCAACGCCTTTAGAAACAGCATAAGCTCCATAAACCCCTTCTTTGTTCACTGCAATAAACCCGACCTGCAAACCGGACGCAGCGGCAGGTTTTCTTTTTACTATCCGCTCAATTGCTCTTCTGCAAGCCTCTTCCGGATGAATGCCTTGCCTCATTAGTTCCACCACCGTGTGTGCACCGCAGATTCTCACTACCTCCTCTCCCACACCCGTCGCAGTGGCGGCTCCAACTTCATTATCTACAAACAACCCTGCGCCAATAACCGGAGAGTCACCTACCCGGCCATGCATCTTATATGCTAAGCCACTGGTGCTGCAGGCGCCACTTAAATTACTACGTGCATCTAAGGCAATCATGCCTATGGTGTCATGGTTCGGAACAGTAGCCGTTGCTTTCTTCTTCTTTTTCTGGATGTTGTCAATTGTTGTATTTGGATTGTATTGAGACTTTTTCAGCCATTCTTTCCACGCCTGTTTACTTTCACTGGTTAACAAATTCTCCCTCTTAAAACCTTGCTCCAGCGCAAAAGCAAGTGCACCGTTGCCAACGAGTTGCACATGTGGAGTGCGCTCCATCACAAGCCGCGCAACAGACACAGGATGCATGATGTGCTCCAGTGCCATCACAGCACCACAGTTGCCATTCTCATCCATGATGCAAGCGTCGAGCGTCACCTTGCCGTTCCTGTCAGGCAGTCCACCATATCCCACACTTTGGTCCGTTGGGTCGGCTTCTGTAATCCTAACTCCTTTTTCCACCGCATCCAGTGCGGCGCCCCCGTTCTTCAAAATACTCCATGCAACGTCACTTGCTTTTGTATTTGACCCCCAGGTGGAAAGCACAACAGGCTTTCCCCCATAACCGGAACTAAGATGTCGTTTATCTAAAAACAAGGCAAGGGAGCCGAGCGTAGATTTTTGTAGAAAATTTCTCCTGCTGAACATAAGCTTCCAAAAATGAAATCTATGAAACTTTCTGGTATCATTTTCAACGCAACTGCCTATCTGGCAAGAATAGATTATTGGCAATGTATTTGATGTTTCAACATTGAAATCAAAATTATGCGAATAGAAATAGTCAGCGGAAGTCCACGTACAAATAGCGTCAGCTTCAGGGTGGCACTGCACCTGAAGAAGTTGATCAACCAACGCACTGAACACGAAGTTGGAATTATTGATGCAAGGGAATTTGGATTGCCCCCTTTGCAGGGGGTGTTCACTTCAGTGAATGCAGCTCCGGAAGAGCACAAAGAATTAGCAGCAAGGATGTTTGAAGCTGATGCCTTCATTTTAGTCACCCCAGAATACAACGGAAGTTATACACCTGCGCTGAAAAATATTCTGGATCATTTTCCGAAGCAAAGCCGGAAGCCATTTGGCATTGTCACCGCGTCACCCGGAGCCTTTGGGGGAATGCGGGCAGCCCTGCAACTGCAACAGCTCATATTTGCCTTGTTTGGTATTGGTAGTCCGTACATGCTTGTGGTTCCTGCAGTAGATAAGAAGTTTACCGAAGCGGGTGACCTTCTTGAGCAGGGCTTTGCAAAAAACATAGATGTTTTCGTGAATGAGTATCTGTGGCTCGCAGAAAAAATAGTAGAAGAAAAAGTCACCGCATAACAATTAATCTACAATCTTAAAAATGTTTTATGGCACTGGTATTACACAAAGCCAACACCAGGGGACACGCAAACCATGGTTGGCTTGATAGCTGGCACACGTTCTCTTTTGCCGGATACTACAATCCTGAACGTATAAACTTTGGCGCTCTTCGTGTCTTGAACGATGACACTGTCGCACCAGGAATGGGGTTTGGAAAACATCCTCACGACAATATGGAAATCATCTCTATTCCGTTAGAAGGCGACCTGGAGCATGAAGACAGTATGGGAACGAGGCAAGTAATCAGGAATGGCGACGTCCAGGTGATGAGTGCCGGTACTGGCATTCAACATTCTGAAAAGAACAAAAACAAAGATCAGCAAGTAAAGTTTTTGCAGATCTGGGTTTTCCCAAAAGAAAGAAATGTTGCTCCCCGATACGATCAGAGAACATTTACTGATGAAGAAAAAACAAACACTTTACGGGTAGTTGTATCACCGGTAGGCACTTCCCAGGGTGTGAACATACATCAGGACGCATGGTTCAGCCTGGGAATGCTCGAAAAAGGTACTGAGCTCACGTATAATCTTCATAAGCCATCGAACGGAGTATACGTTTTTCTACTTGATGGTGATCTTACCATCAATCATGTTGCAATGAACAAGAGGGATGGCTTAGGCATAACCGAAACAGAAATACTAAACATTAGGGCAGATGAACATGCAAAATTGCTGTTGATGGAAGTGCCCATGCAACTAAATTAATGGTATGGAGACACAATTATTTCCGGCAAATGAGAGGGGCAGGAAAGATATAGGCTGGCTGCAAAGTAATTTCTGTTTCAGCTTCAGTGATTATTACCATCCGTTGAAGTCGACGTTCGGAACGCTCATCGCATTCAATGACGATTTTGTTGAGGCAGGCAAAGGGTTTGGCATACACCCGCATATGAATATGGAGATCATCTCCATAATGCTTCACGGAAGTATGAACCATAAGGACAGCCTTGGCTATAGCAATGTGGTTCATGAGGATGGGGTGCAGATCATGAGTGCAGGCAGTGGATTGTATCACGAAGAGTATAA
>DASQNW010000412.1:0-3337 GCA_035644775.1 Chitinophagaceae bacterium
CTATGAAACTTATTATACCCCTTCTAATTTTAGGAATTATTATCATTACTGTATTTGCTTACAGAGGTTCAAAGACAAAAGTAACGACCCGACAAGCTGGTTTAGCAAGTCAGAAGGAAGACCTCACCTTAATTGTTGAACCTGATAGTGCTGTTAGCTTTGGTTATAAATGTATCTGGATTGCTGTTAAGACAAACGACAAAGACAGAGTTGCAGAAATACTTGGTGTAACAAATGTCATGGCCTGCAACTGGAAGAACGGTATTCACAAAGCGTATGAAAACAAAGTTTTTATATCACCAACTGTAGGTGACTGGACACTTGCTATTGGTTGGGGACTTGTAGACTTTAACCCAAAAAGTGAACTTGATGAAACTGCAGGTTTTAAGCGAAAATTAGATGCACTAAGTAAAGAAGTTGGCGAAGCACAATTATTTGCAACTCATAGAATTACTGATTATCATTCTTGGGCTAAATCAATAAACGGTAAGACAGTAAGATATTACTCATTTATTGGCGAGCGACTTGAGAATATATTGAATGAAGGGAAGCCTACACCAATAGAAAGTAATTTGAATTTAGCCAATACATTTTCAGAAGAAGCTAAGGATGAAAAATATTTTGAACGGGCAGATATCATATTTCCTGACGAAGAACTGGTGATGCAGGTTGCTGAAGCCTGGAGCGTTAATCCAACAACATTGGAAGGGCGTAAAGACATTTCAGCAGGGTTAGGTCTTGTCAGTAGATAGCACGAACCGCTAACAGTGTGTTTATAAAATTGTAGGTGGACAATAGCATTTAACTATAAATCACTATTTTGCTTTTGTGGTTAATTGAAATGGTAGTTTTTCAATTGCCACAACTTCATAAACACTTTGAACGTTGGGCGCAACAGAGTTTTCCTATGTTAACAAAAATGACAGTCCTGATTTCTTCGCTGCTTATGACCATTTCGGTCTTTAGTCAAGACTTGACTGACAGCACAGTTCAAAAAACTATATCATTGCTTTCCAAAGTCGACATAAAACCTAAGAAGCGTATTATTCTTTCAAACAACAACAGTTTTACTGTTTATTCGACGATCGACTTAACTGTAGAGAATCTAAAGAAATTTATTGTTGAACATTACATTGAGGAAGATAAAGAATTGCGAGGTAGGCTTTTTAATACTGCAAAGTCATTTGAACGGAACATGCAGGACATTAAAAATGACCCTAAACTTAAAGGGAGATTGGAATTTAGAACGGTAGACCTGCTGGAACAGGGAAAGTGTATTGTGTATAATAAAATAAGCAAGACTTATGTTAGCCAGGTTCTTCGCACTAAATATATTAAAGAGTGGTGGACAGGCATTCGGTTCAGTACTTTGGATAATCAAACAATTATAGACATAAGGACGGGAGCTTTCTAATACTCATGCGCCTAACAGCGGTTTGCCAAAATACGGGCAGAAGAACATGATATAAACAGTAGAAAATCTATCTAACTTTAGTACATAGGCTAAGCTGAAGTCCTCTAAATTCCCAACTTTCGGAAAGCCTTTGGACGTTGTGTGACATACAAAACCTACCAAAATGAAAGTAAGGTTTTCACTACAAGCCCTATTTCTACTATCAATTAGTTCTGTTTTTGCGCAAGATGGAAAAATCATTAGTAAGCAACCTTTTGTTTTAGGGCCAAAAATTTTAAAAATTATTGATAATATTGACAAAACTGTTGACTCCACTTTCGCTGAACGAATCAATGGACTAAATTTTTATCGGCTCACGTATTTGTCAGATGGATTGAAGGTAACAGCCTATGCCGCTGAACCAAAAAAGCCGGGAAAGTATCCCTGCATTATTACCAACCGTGGCGGCAACAGGGAGTTTGGAAAGTGGGATACTACACATGTGGCCATCCATTTCGGTGTTATGGCAAGTTGGGGGTATGTAGTAATAGGCAGCCAATACCGTGGGAACGACGGAGGAGAAGGGCAGGAAGAATATGGCGGGAAAGACATCAATGACGTACTTAACTTGGTTCCTGTTTTTGCCCAGTTTCCCAATGCTGACACGTCAAAAATAGGACTGGAAGGAATAAGCAGAGGGGGAATGATGACGTATCTAGCAATGAAAAAGTCATGCAAGTTCAAAGCAGCAGTGGTCATGTCAGGCGCAGCCAATGAATTTATCAGTCTTCAACACAGGCCTGGTCTAGATGACAGTGTACATGCACAGTTGATACCCAATTATTACGCTAACAAGGAAAAAGAGCTAAAGGCCAGGTCAGCATCATATTGGGCAGACCAGATGTGCAAAACAACGCCATTGCTGATTATGCAAGGAAGTTCAGATTGGAGAGTGCCAACTGCAGAAGCATCGGACCTTGTCTCACAACTATACAAGCACAAACATCCAACCCGCTTTGTCTTATATGAAGGAGCAGACCATGGAATTAGTGAATTTATGTTTCAGACCTATGACGAACGAAAACGGCATTTTGACTATTATCTACGGGATGGAAAGAAATGGCCCAGCATGGAGCCGCACGGCAACTAATTGGCAGAGAGCCGGTGAATGCACGTCACACAACATCAGATTTCCAAAACCAAGGCTGACGAACAAAGGCTAAGCACAATATCTATATTCATCAACAGAACCAAATCAAAGCTATAAACTAATAAATGCCTTGCCTTTAGATATCTGATCCACGTTGTAAGCTACTGGTACATACTTTATTTTTATGGAGAAAGGCTGCAAAATTGCACTACTTTTTGCACCACTAATTAAACAAAAAAGCTCAACTGCAATACAGGCTTGCGTTTGAGCTTTATAGTTGTCGGGAAGACAGGATTCGAACCTGCGACCCCCTGGTCCCAAACCAGGTGCGCTACCGGCCTGCGCTACTTCCCGTACAAAATGGGAGTGCAAATATAGGAGATTGCAGCGGCCGGGCAAAACAATTGCTATTCCATTAAGCATCAAATAACCTGGTACATAACTACAGAAATACCCGGCTTTGATTTTTTTCAAAAGCCCATACCGATGCTTACTGCACTTTTACTTCCTTTTCACAGCTTGTTTTTTCAGTGCCGGGCCGGCTTCTTTTTCAGAATACCGGCATCGAGAGGGGCGGCTTCCTGCCATCCCCACGCGTCGCCGCTATAGAAAAGACGCGCATCCTGGTGTTACGAAATCAGGCTTTACATCCGCCATTAAAAATTAATTTCAGCAATCACACGACAATTGGTAAATTAAATAATGAATACATCCCGCCGAACGTTTATAAAAAGCAGTACGCTGGCGCTGGCCGGAACGGCATTGCTTCCCAAAACCTTTTTTGGTGCACCCGC
>DASQNW010000413.1:0-4920 GCA_035644775.1 Chitinophagaceae bacterium
TAGGCAGACCAGATATTCAATCGTTTGTTGGTGCATTAGATGGCCAAAGAGCAACTAAAGGAATTTTTATAACAACATCTCGTTTCGCGGAAAGTGCAAAAGAATACGTAAAAACAATCACCAAAAAGGTTATCCTAATCGATGGAGACCAACTTGCCGAATTTATGATTGATTACGGACTTGGGGTATCTACTTCAACAACTTATGACGTCAAAAGAATCGACAATGACTACTTCGGCGAATAAAGGTATGCTGCTAAACTGGATGGTTCCATAAGCGAAAGCTTTTTCTCTATCGAGCCTCATACAACATTGATGTCTGTTTATCTGATATTGATTTGAAAAGAGTGTTTCAAAGAAAATTTAAAACCGCCTTAAATACTTCCTCCCTGCCATCGTTGGTGTCCGCACGAAACATTTCTCCTCCCCTGCGTTTTGATTTTCAGTTAGCCATGTTGATCATGCCATTGCTGTTAGTAAATTAGAAAGTCTTTACATCTACCATTTGATTCGTGCGGACACGAACCAAGCGGCTATGCAATATTCATGTCAGTTATATAAATTTTGATTTGAAAAGAATGTTCAAAAAGAAATTAAAACAGCCTCACATACTTCTATGGCAAATACAACTAACAACAGGTTAGAATCTCTAAGACAAGCGATTCCTCTATTCTGGTGCAAATGTCTTTCCAAATAGCACAATGGCTCATTTGTTTTACCACATGAGTTGAAAAACCAATAGATTTAAGTGGTCATTTTAAACCATTGCTTTTCTTTTTTAAATACTTTATGAAACGATTGTACCTTCCATGAAAGCAACTGCTAATGCCTCCTCATGCGGAAGTTTTTCGCAATACTGATTATAGTAACCTGCTGCTCGCATCTGGTGCAGGCACAGGAGCGGCAGACTATTGACAGTTTGCTAAGACAACTTCCGCTTCTCGGAGATACTGCCCGTATTGATTGCCTGAACCGTTTAGGATTTGAATATTCCAATCCCTATTGGAATCAATCGCATCGTGTGCAAACAGATACGGCGGTTTACTTCACTTTGCAAGCACAAACCGAGGCGCGGCGCCTGCGGTACATCTGCGGCATTGGTGCAGCATATCAAAACCTCGGTATGGTGGCCGAACAACGAGGCGACATTTCCCAGTCCGAGCACTATACCCGTTTAGCCCTTTCGTTGCTTGAAGGCACCCGCATGCAAGCGGAATGGAACCGTGCCCGGGTGAACCTGGGTTTCTGCGCTTTCTTACAAGGTCGTTTCCATGAGGCCATTTTTATTCTAACCCAGACCCTGCCGTATTATCAATGGGCAAAGGACACTACCCATGTTGCTATGATTTACCGGATGATTGCAAACAACTATAAGCATTTAGGTTTTACGGCAAAAGCATTCGAATACATTCAGAAAAATATTGCAATCAAAAAAAAGAAGAATGATTTTTTTGGAAATCTGCTCAGCCCAGAATATAAAAGTGATCTGTATTTGATTGCCGGTGACACGGCCAAAGCTATTTTCTACTACCGCCAAAGCAGTGATGCGGCAAAGGCCAACAATGCAACGGACCGTTATTTTTTAACCTTGTCCAAAGCCTTCAGCTTGCAAAATAAATATGACTCTGCACTCTATTATTTGCAGCAAAACATCCGGTTGTTACAAGCAAACAGCTCTGACCCGTCTTTACAGGAACGATTGCTGCTGATGAACACCGAAGCACTAGCTGGACTTTATGTATTAGCCGGCAATTATCACCAAGCTATTGTTACCGCGCTTCCTGCTTTGAGTGCTTTCGAGCAAGGCGCTGATCTTATACGTTTGCTGCCTGTGTTGAAACATTTGGCTCAAGCCTATGAAGGGCAAAAAAATTTTGACAAAGCCATCCATTATGCAAAGCGACTGCTGGTGTACGCAGAAAAAAGTGAAGCCCGCCCATGGCAACTGGATGCATATAAAATCCTTTGGCGTATCTACGACCGACAGCACAAAACAGCCCTGGCGTACAAATTTTATTTAAAATACACCGCAGTAAAAGATTTTATTGAAAAGGATAACTACAAAGCCAAGATAGCTGCCTGGGAGGCAATAACAAACATTACATCGGAAGAATCGGCCTACGAAATCCAGCTAAAGGAAGCAGAAGAAATAAACCATGCAAAGTTGTTGTTATTAGAGAAGAAAAAGAAAGTGCAGTTATACATTTTTACGGCCGTGGCTGTAATCAGCATTTTGTTGTTTGCACTTATTGTACGAACTATTCAGCTTAATAGGAGAAAAGAACGGTTACGCTTCCTGATGGCAGAAGCCAATACAAAACTGCAACAGAAAAACACCGAACAAAAGATCACGGAACTACTGCTTCAAAAAACCGATCTGGAAATGCAGGCCCTGCGTGCGCAAATGAATCCCCATTTTATTTTCAATTGCCTGAGTTCGATCAACCGGTTTATTTTAATGAACGAAACAGACGCGGCTTCGGCCTACCTGATCCGGTTTTCACGCTTGATACGCATGGTGCTCACCCACTCAAAAAAGACCTTTATTACACTCGAAGATGAACTGGAAATGCTGCGGCTTTACCTGGACATGGAACGCATGCGTTTTAAAAATGCCTTTGATTACAGCATCATATTCAAAAATACCATCGACAGCGGTGCCCTTTTTATTCCACCTATGGTACTGCAGCCCTTTGCCGAAAATGCTATCTGGCACGGGCTTATGCATAAACGCGAACAGGGTCATCTCGAAATTACGATAGGTATCCAAGATAAAACGGTGGTTTGCACCATAACAGACAACGGTGTTGGCCGTGCAGCCGCGGCACAACAGAACAGCAAATCGGCAGAAAAGAAAAAATCTATGGGCCTTCAGATAACCGCAGAACGGCTGGCGCTGCATAATGGCGGCAGGGAAGAGGATACCTTTTTTACAATTGAGGATTTAATTGATAACGAAGGCAAGGCAGAAGGCACAAAAGTTACGCTTAAAATAGCCTACCGCGATCTGGCAGAAACCTATGGGTAATTGAAAAGTTAGCAAATCAATGATTACAGCCATTATCGTAGACGATGAACCTTACTGTTGCGAAACATTAGCACTGCTGCTGGAACGGGATTGCCCCGGTGTGCGCATCCTCGACGTTTGCTATTCAGCAGAGACTGCGTTACAATCCATAACCGAAAAGGCCCCAACCCTGCTGTTCTTAGACATAGAAATGCCGCACCTGAACGGTTTTGAATTGCTGGAAAGGATAGCGGAAGTGAATTTTCAAGTGATCTTTACCACCAGCTATGATCAATATGCCATCAAAGCCATCCGGCTCAGCGCACTGGATTACTTGCTTAAACCAATAGACCCAGAGGAGTTGCAAAAAGCAGTGCAAAAAGTGGCTCAAAACCTGAAGACAACACCGGCACCACAAATTGAACTGCTTCTGGAACAATTACGATATCCGACTGTTGCAAGAAAAATCGCCATCCCCACTATGGAAGGTTTGCAAATGATTCCTGTAGACTCAATAATCTATTGTTCCTCAGACAGTAATTACAGTGTGTTACTCCTCAAAAACAAAAAGAAGCTCATTGTGTCGCGTACATTGAAAGAGATGGAGGGGCTGCTACACAATCATTCTTTCCTCCGGGTACATCATTCCTATTTGGTAAACCTGGATGAAGTACACAAGTACATAAAAGGCAAGGGTGGCCATCTGGTCATGAGTGACGACTCCATTGTAGATGTTTCCAGCAGCCGAAAAGAAGCGCTTCTAAAAAAGTTGCAGCCAAAATAGGTTATAAATTTCTTTGCAACTCATTGTGCAGGTTTAATTATCCTGAAAAAAGCAGCAACGGCTAATTCCCACTTTTTTGGCATTTACCACGTGTTTAGCTTGCAGCAACTAATCTTTAAAGGTTTTCCATTCGTGCTCTAAGAATATGCAGTTTTTATTATTCCCTAATCTTAAAATCACTTTTATGCAAGTAAAAAACATGCGCACAGCTTTTGTAATACTGTTGGTTCTTGTATTTTCTAGCTGTCAAAAAAATCTTTCAGAAGATAATGCGCAAAACAGAGCTTCGACTGATATCCCTGATAAGCAAAAAGTTTCGAACAGGGAAAGACCGCATTTTAATCTGCAGGTTGTTCTGCATGGAGACAACAATAGTTTTGGACTGGTAAAGTTTCGCCAGGACAATGATGCAGCCAAAATTGTCACATTAGAGACCTGGGTGCGTGATCTGGAGCCGAACCATTCGTATTTGTTGCAACGTGCGGTAGATACACAAGTTGACGGTAACTGTACGGGCACGGCCTGGCTTACACTGGGCAAAGGTTTGGAACCGCAGGCTATCGAAACCGACGCAAGAGGCACCGGCCGCACTACTCTATTCCGCAATCTATCAGCGATTCCTTCTGGGACAGCGTTCGATATCCATTTTCGCGTGATTGACGCTACAACAATGGCGGTGGTGTTAACCAGCGGGTGTTATACCTATACGGTTCGTTAAACTGGACGTGATAATAAAATGTTGCATCTGAGTAAGGAACCGCTAACATGGTATTCTTTGTCAAGAGATTGCTGTATTATAAAGAAAAACTGTACTTCAGCAATATCAATATTTCTGTACACCACGACGCCAGATGTTGTTTTCTACTAGAAGCTTAAAGGAGTTACTTCAGTTGCAAAACACATTTGCTGACAGGGGGACTGCCGTAGTTTTATTTCTTATTTACTTCCTCCAGCATCCTATAAGCAGCCGGCATAAACGTCGCTGCAAACATCCTTATGAAAAAAGGAAGTGGCGCTGTATGCTTTATGAAAGCAGCTCAAAAGAATTTGACAGTATACGATAACTTACAACCGCCACCTCCTTTTTTGTGATTCAGTTATACGTTTACGAGACACCGCATAACAAGGAA
>DASQNW010000414.1:0-2410 GCA_035644775.1 Chitinophagaceae bacterium
TCCCGAATGGGTTGAGGAAAGGAGATGAACTAAATTTGAGGGGAAAATCAATTTTCAAATTCCTGGGAGAGAAGATTATCCGGCTAACAGACATCAGTTAAATCACTATTAAAATGCCAATAGATTAAATCTTTACTAAGTCCGGTATCTATTTATCAAAAATTTCAAAGGAGTGGCGTGAATGGCAGGATAAATTTGCTGATTACATGGCAAATTTGTCGCTTCCTAACACCGAGCAGTTACTGGACTATTTACAAATGGATTGCAAACTGTCGGATACTGCTATTGAGGAGCTTTCTTTTAAGATTTCCAAAGTAATAGCGAGATAATGGAATTGAAATTGCCCGATATTGACATATGACCCTCAAAAAAAATGATTTGATGCGTGTACCGCTAACATCAGATTTCAAAAACCAAGGCTGACAAGCAATGTTTAAACAAAGTAACTTTATTCATCAACGGAACAGAAGTGAGGTGGCAGGAACACAGAATATCTTGGCTCCAGAAATCTGTTCTCCGTTGTGTGCAACTTATTTACATGTGTAAGTTTATACTGAATGTGGTTTTCTTTCTAAGTTGTTCAATCTGTTTTGGTCAGCCATCAAGGAATGATCGCCAGTTACATTCCAAATTGGATTCTGTTCTTTCGCCAATTTTTAAGGAAGGGGAACCGGGTGGAAGCGTGCTAATTAAAAAGGGGAATAAAGTTTTGTATTCACGGTCATATGGCCTTGCCAACCTAAAAACAAAAGTAAGGTTTACCGCTAACACTATATCCAACACGGGTTCCATCAGCAAAACCTTTGTGGCATACGGAATACTACTCCTCCAAAGCCAAGGCAAACTTTCCATCGAAGACAGCATCATCAAATTCTTTCCCGACTTTAAGAATAAAGCGATTGCCCGTAAAATACGGATCAAACATCTCCTGACCCATACTTCCGGTTTGCCGGATAGCCGAAACGTAGAGCGAGACAGTCTTTTTTATTTAACGGCAAAGGACGAGGAAAACTTTGCTCCCCTAAAACAGACGGATACCTTAAAGTTTGAACCTGGTAGCCAGTGGGAATATTCAAATCCTGCTTACAACGGCCTGGCGTTGATCATTGAAAAAGTCAGCGGAATGAAATGGCAAAGCTTTATAAAGCAAAGTATTTTTAAGCCAGCAGGCATGAGCGGTAGTAAAATTACAGACGGACCTTATCCACAAACCGGTGTTGCTCATGCCTATCGAAAAATAAACAACCGTTATGAGGAATACGACTATGGTGAGTATCCTGCTTTTGCCGCGGCCGGAAATGGCGGTATTTGGAGTTCCGCAGAAGAACTTCAGAAATACGTGTCTGCCATGAAAAAATGTTTATTTCTTGATTGCAAAACAATCGCTTTCTCACAGCAAGTTTGGCATCCGGCTAACTGGAGTGACGACAAGCCTCCTACGCAAGGATTTTCTTGGAACATCTATGAACCCAGAAGCAAAGAGGAATACAAGGTGATCAGTCATTCCGGCGGTCAGGGAGGCTTCCACGCTCACCTCTTTTTTGTGCCGGAGCCGGATATTACAGTTGTATGGCTGACAAATAACGACAGTTCTTTAAGTACTTTAATTATGCCACTATTGTTGGAGCTGGGATATTTAAAGTAAGGCAGTGCACACAACATCTGCGTTTCGCAACAGCGGCTGAAGTGCTACTATGAGACAGAAGGACATTTTGTTCACTTTAAAATTTTTACCAACCACAGAACTGCCAATACCGCTGCTGCGGAAAGCAGTCTGACGTCAGGCGCAATCAAGTCCCGCATTTTTCACTTAAAATCTATGGAATGGAAAAATAAATCAAGTGTGAAAATATAATAAAGCCCCTGATATGGCCTTTACAGGCAGCTACTTGTACTTTATCCATTTCTTCATTTTGTCCTTCTACTTTCCGATGCAGAAAGTAAAGAAGCCTGCATCGGTTCGGGTTTCAGAAAATGTAGTAACAAAATAGCGACATAATATCTAATCAAAGAATTATTCAATTGCCTCATCAATTTTCATTGCGAACTATACCTGGTTGTGGTATGATAGAATATTTCTCATTATTTGTCACAATTTCATAAACTTATTAGCACAAAATATGGTGTAATTGGCTGCCCTCCTTCCCTGACACTAATCTAAGGCTTTCCCCTTCTGTTTGTTTTTATAACAAATGTTAGCTTCATATCCAATAGAAAAACAATTATACGTCCAGCCAAAGAACTTTCATTAAATTCATTCCCACACATTAAAAGCAAAACTGCCAAATGGAAAGTGAAATCTCCGCTTCCTCAATGCAAGACCGTGCGCAGGACAAGAACCCTGGCATGAACCGCCGCCAATTTGTGTCACTAACCGCTACCACGGCACTTGGCTTTTCTATTGTGCCAA
>DASQNW010000415.1:0-5848 GCA_035644775.1 Chitinophagaceae bacterium
CTGAGATCAATAGCGTTGTTGCTAAGTTGCAAGAGTCGCCCCTTAGAGTTGGAGCAAAGACTGGAACTAGCGGAAAAATCTTCGGCAGTGTTACTTCTCTACAAATCAGTCGTGCTATCAAGGACCAGAAAGGATATGAAATTGACCGCAAGAAAATTCATATCAATGACGATGTAAAGGAATTGGGCACTTATAAAGCAACTATAGACTTCGGCAACGGACAAACCTCCGCTGTTGAGTTTGAAGTGGTTGGTGAATAAGCGCTCAAAAATCGACTGTCTAAGCAATAATCTTTAAAACGCGGGTTTTCGATTTTTGAACCATATTTTCTTATATTCGTAATGCTCTAGTGTTTTGAAGACCGCTTTCATTGAACGCAATTTGTTCATTGTTGTATAGGTTGCTTTGAACACTTTTTTGTTTTTTTAAAATTTCTCACAATGAACATTTACGTTGGAAATCTCAGTTGGAACTTGAAAGACCAGGATCTAACAAACCTATTCACCCCTTACGGTGAAGTTGCTTCTGCAAAAATTGTAATGGACAAATTTACTCAACGCAGCAAAGGATTTGGTTTTGTTGAAATGCCAAACGACGAGCAGGCACAGGCGGCCATAGCGCAATTAAACGGCAGCGAAGTGGATGGAAGAAATCTTGTGGTTAATGAATCTCGTCCCAAAGAAGGCGACGGCGGCGGCGGTTTTGGTCGTGGCGGCGGTGGCGGCGGCTTTAAGAAAGGCGGCGGTGGCGGTGGAGGTTTCAATCGCGGCGGTGGCGGCGGTGGCGGCTTCAAGAAAGGTGGCAACGGCGGCGGCTTCAATCGAGGCGGCGGCGGTGGTGGTTACAGAGACAGCTATTAACCCAAAATATTGTCATGAAACAAAAATCCTGCACACAGCAGGATTTTTTTGTTTAAAGGAATGTTGTTTGCATGAGATAATTAAAACTCATGCTGCTACCGATTGGCGATGATAACAGGGACAGGCGTAGAACTCCTTTCGTAAACTATATTCTTATTGCGATTAACGTCTTTGTTTTCATCTACTGGCAAAACATTGGTCAAAACGTAAACTTCACTTTTGCTTATTCAACAGTACCCGGTGAAATCTTAACCGGAACGGACATCATTACGGACGCCAGGATGTTAAAGGATCCGTACACCGGCCAGCAGATAGAGATGCCAGGTCTTCAGTATACTCCGGTGCCAGTTTATTTTACCTTATTTACATCGATGTTCATGCACGGAGGTATTGCCCATCTTGCAGGCAACATGCTGTACTTATGGATCTTCGGTGATAATCTTGAAGACGCTATGGGACATTTGAAATACTTAATGTTTTACCTGCTCTGTGGTGTTCTCGCAGCTTTGAGCCATGTATTTAGTACAGCCTATTTCGGACAAAGCATGTTGATTCCAAGCCTTGGTGCATCTGGCGCCATTTCCGGGGCGCTTGCCGGCTATATGATACTGTTCCCTAAAAGGAGTGTGCATGTCTGGATGCTGTTTACAATAATATCTGTTCCCGCCTTTTTAGCCGTCGGCTTGTGGTTCTTTTTCCAGGTTGTGAACGGTATGGGTGCATTAGGTGGCGAAGAAGCAGGTGGAGTAGCCTATGCGGCACATATAGGTGGCTTTATAGCCGGTCTATTACTCGTTCGGCAATTCACTGTCAGGGGGCCAGCGTTGCCGTACAAGGAACGAGCTGCCCGATGGTGAGATTGCCGCTTCTCTATTACTCGTTGGTTTGTGGATTCCCCTGCTGTTTGCATCTAATAAATAAACCCCAAACCATGACCAGCAACGAAATTTCTCACGCAGATGTTCTGGACATCCTCTTTGAAAATCGGAACAAGATGTACGGCGCCTATGCGCTGAGAAAACATTATCATCAGCGCCTCGGCTTTGCTCTAGCGCTTTGCTTATCTACTGTTTTTCTTTTGCTTTTGTTTTTAGTAAATAAACACGAAAGAGAAAACAGTCCGCCTCTTCATATAGATGATGTGGTGAGGCTTATAGAGATTCCGAAGGAACCTTTGCCCCAGGTGCTTGAGCAGCAACGGCCACAACCCCGGTCAAGGGCAGCAACCACAAGGCATACAAACAATATTCAAATATCGCCGGATGAAACTACTGTTGCGGAGCAGGCCGAACTAAATGTAACTGCTATTGGCATTGAGAATAGTGATGGCACCAGATCTATGGAACTGCAAGCAGCTCCACCTGAATCATCCGGTACCACAGACGCTCAGCCCACAATAGCTAAGGACGAACAGCGATTTGTTGCAGTAGAGAAGTCTGCTGAATTTCCTGGAGGTGAATCTGCATGGCTGGCTTTTCTAAACAGGCATTTGCGGACTCCCGAAGAACTTCAGCCAGGCGAACGACGAACGGTGTTGGTAAGATTTACCGTGAGCCCTGAAGGAAACATCAGCGACTTTCAGGTATTGCAATCCGGAGGTAAAATTTTTGATAATGAAGTGATCAGGGTTTTAAAGAAAATGCCTCGCTGGAAACCTGCTGTTCAAAATGGAAAAGCAATACCTGTATTATTTACACAACCAGTCAGTTTTATGGCTTTCGAAGAATGAAAAATGATTAAATTGCCTGCCGCCGATTAACATGATAGAAGAGTATCAACAGAAACGGGAACAACAAGTGGCGCGGATGCGTTCTGTCACCCACTACGTTATGGGAGTACTGTTCTTTTGCCTTGGCGTTTTTTTCCTGGTGTATGAATATTTTGAGGTGGATCTGATTGGTCGTAAGCCTTCCTCTCTCGATAAAGTCATAGGAGTTCTGTTTATTGCATATGGGGCCTGGAGGATCTACAGGGGCTATAAGAAGAATTATTTCCGGAGATGAACGTGAAGAATATTATACGGGCAACCCATTCTGCTGTATGGACTTTCATTTTGATTTTTTTAATTTACAGCTGTGGCTCCAAGGCTTCCTATGAGGCGACCGATACCATAAGCGAAGGAGAAATATATATCAGTGCAGATGAATCTTTTAAACCCGTGATCGATGCACAGGTGAAAGTATTCGAATCTTCTTATCCTAATGCAAAGATCAACGTGCTTTACAAACCAGAGGCGGAGTGCATCAGGGATTTTGCAGTGGACAGTATCCGGATGGTGATTGCCACCAGAGGCGCTACAAAAAACGAACAGCAGTTTATGATGGACTCTATGAAAGTAGACCCCTCCGGTTTGGTGGCTGCGTACGACGCGATCGCAGTTATTGTTCATCCAGCTTCAAAAGATACTCTGTTCTCAATGAACGAGATACGTAGTCTTTTAAAGGGCAATTCGGAAAAAACATTGTTGCCCGTTTTTGATGGAGTTCAGGCAACGAGCACAGTGCGTTTTATTATAGATTCTGTGTTGAAAGGAGAACCACTCGGTCCCCACGTAACCGCCGCTAAAAACAGTGAGGAAGTAATAGATTATGTGGCCAGAACTCCTAAAGCAGTGGGCTTTATCGGTGTAAATTGGATTGGAAATAAGGAGGATTCCACCCAACTTACTTATCTTGAAAAGGTTAAGGTGGCGCAAATTGAAAGCACCCGCGAGCCCGGCATTTATGTGAGCCCGGCGCAATACAATATTTATTACAGACGATATCCTATGGTACGTGATTTGGTATATGTATTGAAAGAAAAACACAACGGCTTAGGGCATGGCTTTGCTTATTTTTTAACCGGCCAAAGAGGACAATTGATCTTTAAACGGGCCTATCTGATGCCGGCTCAGATTCAATTCAACATCCGAAATGCCAATCTGCGGGATTAACATTAACAAGTACTAAGTAAACTAAGGTAAATTTTTTGACATCTTAATCAGACATCTTTAAAAAGAGAAAAAATGAAGAAATCAGCGATTGTCTTGTTCTTTACTGCCCTTTTTTCCATTTCAGCATTTGCCCAGAACATACAGGAAGGTGTGAGCCATGTGTATGCCGAGAGGTACCAGAGTGCAAAAGCAATCTTCGACAAAATGGTTGCTTCCAACCCTAACAATATTGAAGCAAATTATTGGCTGGGTCAAACGCTTATAAGAATGAAAGACACTGCCGGTGCACAGGCGCAATATCAAAAATTACTGGCCGCCAACGGCAATGCACCTTTAGCTTTAGTGGGAATGGGCCAGTTAGACCTGATTATGGGTAGAACTGCAGAGGCTAAACAGCGCTTTGAAACTGCCATAAACCTGAGCCGCGGTAAGAAAGGTAATGATGCTAATGTGCTCCTTGCTATCGGAAGGGCCAACACTGATGCAAAAGGCGGTGACATAGCTTATGCCATCCAAAAATTGAACGAAGCCGCGCAGCTTGCGCCTAACAATGCGGAAGTATTTCTTGCACTTGGTAATGCATACAGAAAAATCCCCGGTAGTGGTAGCCAGGCCGCCACTAACTATTTAAGAGCAGGTGGCTTGAATCCCTCGTTTGCTATGCCTTATTACAGGCTTGCAAAACTCTATTCTACGCAGCTTAATTGGGAAGTTGTTGTTGAAAACCTGAACAAAGCCTTGACTGCCGATCCTAAGTTTGCGCCAGCCTACCTTGACTTGTATTACTACTATCTTCTGTATCCAAAAGATTTCGCGAAAGCGGAAGAGTTTGCAAATAAATATATTTCAAGTGCAGACAAGAGTGTTGAAAATGACTACATCAAAGCACAGACTGCTTTCGTGCAGAATAAATACGATGTAGCAATCAGCACTGCGCAAAACATTATTTCCCAGGCAGGTGACAGGTCCAATCCACGCGTTTACCGTCTGTTGGGGTACAGTTTCGTAGGCAAAGGAGATTCTACAACGGCCTGCAACTATGTTGACCAGTTCTTTGCCAAAGCCGATCCTGATGACATTATTGGTGCTGATTATATTCTTCAGGCAGATGCTTGCGGAAAAGACAATCCGGACATCGTTCGTGCCAGCTATTTGAAAGCTGCTCAAATGGATAGTGTTCTATACAACCAGATCAGGATCTTGAACGAAGGTATTGAGCGGTTTAAAAACTCTGGACGCAAAATCGCTGAAGGAGACTTGAGATTGCTTTCTTACCAGTTGAGGGGCGATAAAGCCAATCCGGCTGAATTGTTTCAAATAGGCCTTCCATTTTACCAGGGCAGAAATTTTAAACGTGCAGATAGTGTCTTCAGTGCTTATGCTACAGCCATGCCCGACAGTATTTATGGCCACTATTGGACAGCTTTAGCAAGAGCTCAGATGGATACAACAATGGAGCAGGGACTCGCTGTTAGTGCCTATCAGAAAACACTTGAGGTAGCTGAGAAAGATCCGGTGCGCTTTAGATCACAAGGCGTGGCCTCTGCAGGTTACCTCGCGGGCTATCACAACAACATTAAAAAGGATAAGGAAACAGCAATAGAGTACCTGAAAAAAGGTCTGGAGTTTGATCCAACTAATACTGCACTGCAGAATGGTTTAAAGGCCTTGCAAGCGCCACCGGCACGATCTGCTCCTGCTAAAACGAGCACATCGTCTAACGCAGCAAAGCAAGGGTCTTCGGCTAAGAAACCAGCAGCAAAGAAATAGCGCAGTTTACTGTGCCCCTCGAAATGCTTCTCAGCTAATGAGAAGCATTTTTGTTTAGGAGCACTACACGTAAATATTAACGCAAACAATTTCGACAACTCGCTTATTTTTGCAGCCAATAATTTTATGCTCCATCTATTACAAACGAGCGTTGCAACCGATAATACAGCAGGAAGTTACCTGCCGATAGGCTTGCAGTTGTTGTTTGCTGTCGGTATGATAGGTACGCTGATGGGCGTAACCCATTTGTTAGGTCCGAAAAGGCATACCGCCGAAAAACTACAAA
>DASQNW010000416.1:0-9987 GCA_035644775.1 Chitinophagaceae bacterium
GTGCCTGTTTTTGGATATTTGCTAGCAATTTTTTGTGTTCCAGCACTAAGAGAAGCTATAGTTTGTCAGTTCTTCTACATCGCTTACGCTATTCGGGCAATTCGCCGATACTGCCGCAAATATTCTACACATTTAAAGAGGAGATCAATGCTTCATGCTTTAAATTTAGCGGGCTTCAAAACGTTGTTCACAGCCTCTGCTATTTTTCTTCCCTTTTCCTTTGCTTGTTCTTCGGATAAGGTGAGATTGATAAGCGTGGAGATGCATCGGCTCAGGATTTGGTCGCTTTCGGAGAAATCCTGCACACTTAACCTTTTTAAAGCTGCTTCTTGCACAGGTGAGAGCCTGTACAGCGAGGTTGCCTGCTTCAGGTGATCCCATTTGCGTATGTAATGCCAGTTGTTGTTGTACCAATAAAAATTACCAGCCTGGATGCCTTCGCTTTTGAGTGCTTCAAGAGCCCTGGCCGCATCCTCTGCTGACGGCAGAAACCAGCTGACAAAGCTACAGCTGTCCCCAACCGGATCGGGTATTCTGCGAAAGCTAATGCCAGCGATGTCTGATAAGGCATTCTTCAAAGCTGAATGATTTCTTTTCTGTATCTGCAAAAAATCATCAAGCCTTCGGATCTGGGCCAGCCCTACAGCTGCGTGCAGCTCTGAAATCCGAAAGTTATATCCCAGAAAGGGGTGTTGGTCGGCGCCTCTGTCCTGTTCTTTATGATCATGTCCATGATCTGTAAAGCCATCGCATTTTATATATGCATCCTCGCTATTTGTCATTACCACACCACCTTCACCGCAGGTGATTGTCTTTACGAAGTCAAAAGAAAATGTTCCCGCATCTCCGATGGTGCCTAGAGATTTGCCTTTATAGGTTGCGCCGATGCTCTGGCAAGCATCTTCGAGCAGCAACAAGTTGTGTTCTTTGCATATAGCAAATAGGGCGTCCAAGTCCGCCATACTGCCACACATGTGAACAGGCATGATGCACTTGGTATGTGCCGTCACTGCCCGGCGTACTGCAGCTGGTTTTAGTGTGAGGGTGTCATCCACATCCACCAGAACTGGAACAGCACCAACACTTAATACCGCCTCAAAAGAAGCCACAAACGTAAAGGCGGGCATAATCACCTCATCTCCGGCACCTATTCCAAGCGCTGCCATTGCTGTGGTTAGAGCAGCTGTGCCACTGGAGGTTAGTTGTGCATAGCGGCAGCCAAAGGTGTTGCAAATAGCCTGTTCTAGTTCTTTAGCTTTCCACATGCCCTTTCGTGGTCCCTCAAAGCCATAACGCATTAAAATACCAGTGTCCAAGACCTCATTTACTTCTTTCTTTTCAGCATCGCTCCATAGTTCAAATCCGGGCATTGCATGTAGTTTGTGCGGTTAATAAACAAATGTACATTCAGGGTGATGTGTTCCGGCTTCCTATTTATTATTTGTCAGGACAAGAGTAAGTTCGCTTTCATTGTTTACAAGATCAATGCAACTAACTGCCAGGGTGCTCCTTTTGATTTCGTGGTACGGCAGTATAACAGTCTCTTGCGAACCCGCTGCTATCACTTTGTATAGATTTCCAGGATTCTTTTTCACAGGCTGTCCATCTTCAAATTTATACAGCAGAAACGTTTTTGTAGGACGGGAGCCCTGTGCCTGTTTCAATTCCAGTGTTATTCCATTCCTGCTTTCACTAGTAACGCTCACGACTGGAGCAAGCGGTAGAATGCTGTCAATCCACTCCATCCGGGGGATAAGAGCAGGACTTTTAAACTGATTTTTTTGAAGCGAATCGTTCCAGCCCAAAGGGTTCTTATTAAATGAAGCACTGCTGAAAAAGATTGCTCCCTGAACGTTCGGTTTCGTTCGCAGTGAGTCGATCTGCCGGGGTATGAGTGTTGAGTCTTTCCAGGCTTTTGTAGTCCCCGCTTTATATATACCCAGCCCTATATAGCAATGACGCCCGTAGCTGTTTTTGCTCCACCAGTCGAGCAATACACCGTATGGCGCATTTGG
The DNA here is from genome assembly GCA_035644775.1 of Chitinophagaceae bacterium. GTDB lineage: Bacteria > Bacteroidota > Bacteroidia > Chitinophagales > Chitinophagaceae > Flavisolibacter. The sequence continues at coordinate 2,016 of DASQNW010000416.1, forward strand.
CTGTGAAAACTCCCAATATATTTGCGGCGCTATATAGTCAATCCATTTTTTCTGAAGCCATAACAAAATATCGGCGTACAGATCATCGTAGTTGCTAACTCCTGCTCTTGTTGCACTGCCGCGTGGGTCTTTGCTGCTATTGCGCCAAACGCCAAACGGCGAAATTCCAAATTTGCACCATGGCTTTTGCTCCTTGATCGCAACGCTAAGCTGCTGTATGATGGTATCCGTATTGCTTCGGCGCCACTGATCTTTGCTTCTTCCATTGGCGTAAAGTCGGAAAGAAGCAGTGTCCGGAAACTCTTTTCCAGGTATTCTGTAGGGATAAAAATAATCATCCATGTGCAGTGCGTCAATGTCATACCGGGATACAATGTCTTTGATGACATTCACTACCCATTGTTGTGCCTGCTTGTTTCCGGGATCAAAATACATGGTGTTGCCGTATGTAAGAAACCACTCAGGAAATCTCCTTGTTACGTGGCCTGGGGCTATAGTAGTCCTTGCAATGTTGAAATTTGCACGATAAGGGTTGCACCAGGCGTGAAACTCAAAGCCCCTCTTGTGAGCTTCCTCGATCATAAACTTCAATGGATCATAAAAAGGTTCAGGGGCTTTGCCTTGGAGGCCTGTTAGCCACTGGCTCCACGGTTCTATTTGGGAGGGATAAAAAGCATCTGCTGCAGGGCGTACCTGCACGATAACCGCATTTAAACCATTTTTTTTGTGAAGTTCAAGCTGGCGGATGTAATCCGCTTTTTGGCTTTCTACATTGAAATTGTTCCTGGGTGGCCAATCAATGTTATCTACTGTAGCAATCCACACCCCCCTAAATTCATAACTGGGTTGCGCAAGTGTAGAAAAGGCCGCTGCGATGCAGCACAAAAAAAGAATGAGGTTTTTCAATATTTCTGTTTTTGAAGGGTACCTATTTTTATTTGCTGTCTCGTAACCTGTCTAGCAGATTGCTCATTAGTTCCGCATCTTCTTCCTTCACATTTGCCATTATACTATCTAATTGCGACGATGCTTCATCTAGCTTCTGCAATAGCTTCTGTCCTTTTTCTGTTATCGTCACATCTACTAGCCTGCGGTCTTTGGCGCAGGTAACTTTTTTCACCAGCTGTTTTGCAACCAGACGATCAACAATTCTACTGGTATCACTCATTTTATCCAACATCCGCTCCCTTATTTGTAAAGTAGAAAGCGGTTGCGGAGAAGCGCCACGCAATATTCGCAAAATATTAAACTGTTGTGGGGTGATATCTTCAGGGGCTAAGAAGTTTTTGATCTGTTCGGTGATCCAGCCATAGGTATACATAATATTCAGCATTGCCTTTTGCCTTGAGCTTTTAAACTTCTCCTGCTTAATATCCTGTTCTATTCCCATAGTGTAAAAATAAAAAGTTCCGGCGCCTTACCTACCGGAACTTATCTCATGTGTACTGTTAATTTTTTATTTAACTCCAAACCTTTACGCCCTCGGAACAATTAGCGCAAATGTCAATATTCTTTCTTGATTTTAAAACGCTTGATCTGAATTGTTGATACGCATTATTCTGCCAAAGCTCTTTGAAGGATTGTTCCTTAAGGTCTCCCAGCTTGTGTTGCGCATCCTTATCAAAGCAGCAGGGTACAACGGTGCCATCCCAGGTGATAACCGGATCGTGCCATAGCCTCCAGCAATGATTCTGATGGCTTCCTTTGAACTTCATTTTGCCGGAACGATCTTTCTTATAACGGCTGTATTTCAGGTTCTGGGGAATGAGGTTGTTTGGATCATTTTCGAAGTCATACACTTGTGCAGTTTTAAGCCTCACCTGGTCTACACCGATTTGTTTCGCAAGATGCTGTACTTCTTCAATCTGGTGCTCATTATGCCGAACTACTAAAAACTGGAAGATGACAAAAGGTGTTTTGCTATTCAACTCTTTCTTCCATTTTACAATGTTCTTCGCTCCTTCAATTACTTTAGAAAGCTTGCCGCCTACACGGTATTGCTGATAGACGTCCTGGCTGGTACCGTCTATGGAAATGATTAAGCGATCTAATCCGCTCTCCACCGTTTTTCTGGCATTTGTATCGTTTAGATAATGTGCGTTAGTAGAAGTAGCCGTATATATTTTCTTTGAGGTTGCATACTGTACCATTTTCAAAAAATCAGGGTTGAGGTAAGGCTCACCCTGAAAATAGAAAACAAGATAAGTAAGCTCTTTGGCGAGTTGATCAATGGTTTCTTCGAAGAAGTTCGTTTGCAGCATACCGGTGCTCCTTGAGAACGCACGTAAGCCACTAGGGCACTCGGGGCACCTAAGATTGCAGGAGGTGGTAGGCTCAAATGAAATTGAAACCGGCATTCCCCACTGTATATTCTTTTTCGTCCATTTCGCAAGGTAGTAGCTGCTGTACACTTTTACCATATTGGAAAACCGAGACCAGCTTAGCTTTGAAATGAAGTTCACGCTATCGTTCCAGTTGAACTGCGGCATACGTAAAGGTAAGCAGCAAAGACAGCAATGAGAAGCGAAACATTAGCTTCAACCAATTAGCTTATCTGCAATCGGTAGTGGGCCTTTATATAAATTGCACCTGATGCCTCCGAGAAAGAAGAAGCAATCAGCCCATTTCAGAAAATTCGTTTACCTGTCGGTATTTGCTGCCATTGCCTTTATTAGTTACCTGGGGTTTTTATGGTGGAAGACGCGGGAATTGAAGTTTGTGCGGTATGAAGCTTTCGGAATTCCTATGCCGGCTTCGTACCAGATTCATGGCATTGATGTTTCCCGCTACCAGCAAAGAATTTCATGGGAGGCCGTGAAGGCAATGCAGGTGAGAGATATTCGGATAAGCTTTGCCTTCATAAAGGCCACGGAGGGCACAGCGAACACAGATCCATATTTCTCGCGCAACTGGAAAAAAGCAAAGGAAGCAGGCATCACAAGAGGGGCTTACCATTTTTTTATCCCCTCAAGAGACGGCACAAAGCAGGCTCAAAACTTTATGAAACGAGTGGTGCTTGAAAGTGGTGATCTCCCTCCTGTGCTTGATATTGAAACTACTAATGGCGCTAGCAGCGAAACCATCAGGAGAGAAGTAAAAGAGTGGCTGGATGCGTTGGAAGCGAGGTACTCAGTCAAGCCAATCATCTACACCAATGTTGACTTCTACAATCACTTTCTGAAAAGCTATTTTGACGACTATCCGTTATGGGTGGCTCATTACCTGCAGCCGCATAAGCCGCGTATTAAACGTGACTGGGTATTTTGGCAGCATAGTGAACGAGGGAGGGTAAACGGAATCAGTTCAAAAGTGGACTTTAATGTTTTCAGCGGTGATACGTCAGAGTTTCGTGCTTTGTTAGTACCTTAAAGAGTAGGAATCGGATATGGACCCAGAGGTGAAACTATATTTCAGAAAAATTATCACTTCATTCAGTATAGGCCTGCTATGGATGTTTATTGCTGTGACTGCTGGGCTATACTTTAAGCTGGCTATTGTTGAAGTTGCTATTCATTGGTACAACTGGTTGTTTTACGTTATGTTTTGCATCAGCCTCCTATTTCTGCTCCGCTTTTACTATAACCTTTGGAAAGACCCGCTTTAAGGGCTATGGTCTACAATGATCTTCCATGAACCATTAATTTTCCTGATTACCAAAGTATAAAGGCCATTTAGATCTCCGGCAGTTCGCCTGAGCATCCATTTTCCTGTAACAAAAAAGTATTCGCTGGAGAGTTGTTTTACTTGTAAGATATCAAACGAAAGCTTACCCATAGCCGCTGTATCGGGAAAACTGCGCTGGTAATTGTTCAACGCATTTTCCCATCCATAAGTCACACCATTTCGGCTAATAAACATGAGTGAGTCGTGCTTCCAATAAGAGCGCATAAAGCTTTCAAGATCACCTTTGTTCCAGTCAGTGGTCTGTTGCTCCAACATCTTCAGTATTGCTAGAGAATCAGATTTCTGTGCAATCCCATAGGAACTCCACACCAGAAGCATCAGTAGCAATACCTGTTTCATAATTAAAACTACAAGTTAAGCACCGTTCACGTAAAACGAGCTTGCTGGACGGCGTAACTTTGCACCATGTCAAGAAAACGCCTTTTTTACTTCATTTTCTTTGCTGTGCTCACGATAGGCTTTTTTGTTGTGCTTGCTCTGGTGATACCTGGCTTCTCAAAACCGCAGATGCCTCCTATTAGTTACGTGAGGCCATTTACATTTACCAACCAGGATGGCAACGTGGTTACTGAAAAAGACATGAGCGGGAAGGTGGCAGCAGTTGAATATTTTTTCACCACATGTAAAGGCATTTGCCCGCGGCTAAACAACAACCTGAAAACGGTATATCAACAGTTTAAAGGCGAAAAAGATTTCCTAATACTTTCCCACACTTCTGATCCTGAAGTGGACTCGGTGCAAAAGCTGAAGCGCTATGCAGACTCTATGCAGGTTGATACAGATCGATGGCAGTTTGTAACGGGCAGGAAAGATAGCTTGTACTTAATGGCTCGGCAAAGCTATAAAATTGATGATCCTGCAAATAATCTGCAAAGGATTGAAGACGATTTCCTGCACACCCAATTCATTGCCGTTGTGAATAAGAAAGGTGATGTAGTTAAAATCTACGATGGACTCAAAAAGAGTGAAATGACAGAGATGGCAAAGACTATAGAAAAGCTGCTAAAGGATTAAATTAGCACAATGGAAATAGCTCCTGCAAAATCACTGGAATTTAAGGTCAGCGACATACTCAAAAAAAAACGTTTGAGTGTAACGGACAGCCGTAAGAAAATTCTCCTTCTGTTTTTAAACACAACGGATGCGTTGGCTCATGGCGATATTGAGAGGAAAGCTGGTGAAAAGTTTGACCGTGTCACGGTCTACCGGACTTTGCAGGTGTTTGTAGAGAAAGGCATTATTCACACCATTCCTACGGCAGAAAATACCGTTTTGTACGCTCTTTGTAAAGACTGCGAGGAAGACCATCATCATGATGATCATGTGCACTTTGTTTGCAGGGTTTGTAAAACAACAATTTGTCTTGATGACGTTGTTTCACCTGATATTGTGTTGCCTTTGGGCTTTTCAGCTGAAAACACCCAGGTGATAATCAATGGCGTTTGCAGGGAATGCAATAGATAGAAAAAAACGCCGCCACATTCCATCACCTTACTGCTGCCATGTCATTGATGAACAGCAGGAGACTCCGGAGGCCGTGATACTGCTTCTACTTCATCCTTCACGAACAACATTAGCTCGCTTATATAATCTGGAGAAAAATTGAATTGAAGACCTGCTGCCTTAAATAGTTCAGGTAAGGTTCGGGTGCCACCCAGTTGCAAGGCGTTCATATAGTTTCGGATAGCAGCATCCTTGTTTTCTTTGAACTGCTTCCACAAGCCTATAGCACCGAGTTGGGCTATACCATATTCGATGTAGTAAAACGGCACTTCATACAAGTGCAGTTGACGTTGCCAGCTGTATCGCCGATAATCTTCAAGGCCGGAAACATCGACAGCAATGGAGGTAAATTCGTTGATGATGCTGCGCCAGTTCTCAGCTCTTTCTTCTAATGTGTGCTGGGGATTCTCGTATATCCAATGCTGAAACTTGTCAATGGTCGCTATCCAGGGAAATACCGTCAGCACTCTTTCTAACTGATGCTCTTTGGCCCTGCGCAGGTCATCTTCGTTGTCAAAAAAGCTATCCCAATAATGCATGCTGAATAGCTCCATCGACATACTGGCCACTTCAGCTATCTCCATTGGGTACTCCTTGAAGGCTGTTAAGGGCAGAGGGTGTGCTAAAAACGAATGAATAGCATGCCCGCCTTCGTGCACCATAGTTGTTACATCGTGCATTTGGCCTGCTGCATTCATAAAAATGAACGGCGCTCCACTTTCCGGCAATGGACAATTGTAACCACCAGGAGCTTTGCCTTTTCGGCTGTCGAGGTCCAGCCGCCCCATTTCTTTCATTTTTACCAGGCAATCGCCGAAGAAGGGATTCATTCTCCGGAAGCACTCTACGGTTTTTAGTGTTAGCTCTTCGCCATCGTGGAATGGAGTAAGAGGTTTTATTCCCTCTGGCTGTGCATCTATATCCCATGGCCTCAAAACATCTAAACCTAGTCGTTGCCTTTTGCGATCGTAGAGGAAATCAACTAACGGGAGCACCTGCGTTTTAACAGCTTCATGAAATTGGAAGCAGTCCTCTTTAGTATAATCGAAGCGACCTAATGAAACGAATTTGTAATCACGGTAATTGGCGAAGCCAGCATTTAGCGCAATCTGATGGCGCTTTTGCAGCAGTTGAGTGAACAGATCATCAAGCTGCTCTTTGTCCTGCAATCTTCTCTCCTGTATTTTGCGATAAACGTCTTCACGGAACTTCCGGCTGGAACTTTCAAGGAATTTGTTGGCTTGTTGTAAAGTGTATTCTTTGCCTTCTACCTCTACGGTCATCTTACCGGAAATAACCCCAAATTTTTGAGCAAGCACAGCTACTTCTGCCTGAAGCGGTATATTTTCTTCACGAAATAAATCAATGCTCTTTTTGACATTTCGCAGATAAGTGAAATACGTGTCTTTATCCAGCTCGTCCAGGTACGGGTTCTCAATCAGCTTACGGTTAAGCTTGTCTGCATAAGGCTGAATCTTCGGCTGAATCTCTAAAACAAAATATTGAAATGCCTTTTCAAGTTCCTTGTTCTCTGTGTCGCACGTCATGCGGATTTGTCGCCAGGCTGCATCTTCCCCCACAACAGCTTCCAACTCGCTCATGTCAGCAAGCCAGCTTTGCAATTCCTCTGAATTGTTGATCTGCCTGCTTAGTAATTCTTCAAAATAAGGTTGCAAGTTTTCCCAATCTGTTATCTGAAAATCTTGCGGTACAAATCTGCGCGGGAGTTTGGTGATTGAAGCGGTGTATTCCATAGTGAGGGTGTCATTTGGTTAAGTGGCTTTTTTCTTGATTCCAGGCCTTAAATAAGAGAACCTATTCCGCTTTCTTTTTGCGTGTTCTTTTCGGCTTGGCAGAAGATTCTTCTTCTGCGACGACGGCAACGGGCTCAGGTACATTCTCTGTTTTTATTTGCTGCTCTTCTTCCGCTGCCTCCTCATCTGAAGCGGACGCTTCCGACAACTTTATTTCAACCTCATTTTTGGTGAGTGTCTCCAACCATTTAACCATTTTTTTCATGTCACTGCTGTACACGCGGTCGAAGTCGAGCTCAGGATATACTTTTTCAAAATACACCTTCAATGCTTTATTGTCCCTTGTATCAGGCAGGGCTTCGCTGCTGTTCTTCATTGCATTGAGAACTTCTACAAGATTTACGTTATCGCGGGTGGTATAAACTTCGATACTCTCGAGGTGGGAAATATTATGAACGCGTGATGAAATAAATTTCGTGGTCTTGTCTTCCAATGAACGCACCAGTGCGCCATCCGTTTTACTGCTGACGATCTCGAACAATCCTGGTAAACCTGTTACAGCTACAATTCGATTATACTCCATACAAATTTTTTGGGACGTGCAAGATACGCAGACTGATTTTAATTGAATTCTGCATCTGGCGAAAATTGTGGTAGGCAGAGGTTTGCCCTTTCGCTTATCTGCGGTTTTGATACGGGTGGTGTAATAATTTAAGGAATTATCGATAACGTTTCTAAAGAGCTGTAGTTATGGCAAATAAACCCGGAATTTTCCCCACTTTTTTTATCTCAGGATTTGAATGCTCTACCTTTTTATGGAAAGACAAAGGGAGGCGTAACCTCATTGCAGAGACACAGCACGATTGCTGCGTAGGCGAAGACTATGAAATACTGCGTTCCCTGGGAATAGCTGTTGCCCGTGAGGGTATACCGTGGCCTTCCGTGGATGCAGGAGGTCGCTATGATTTTTCCTGCATTGATCCGATGATAAATGCAATGAATAAGCAAAAGATCCTTCCTATCTGGGATTT
>DASQNW010000417.1:0-7029 GCA_035644775.1 Chitinophagaceae bacterium
GGCATGGGCGAAGTAATGAAAGACCCATTCAGCAGGTTTTTTGTGGTAGAACATTTTGTGGGAATGCTGATTGCAATTATCTTGATCCATATCGGTAAGGCACAGGCAAAAAAGAAGATCAGCGATCAGGCAAAGCACCGCAGAACGATGATATTTTACCTTATTGCTTTGCTAATTATTCTCGTCTCTATTCCATGGCCTTTCCGCCAAATTGGAGCTGCAAGCAATTGGTACTAGAGCAATCTCCTTTGAAAGCAGAATTAATGCATTAACGAGGGCCAAGTTCAATTACCTCGCAGTCTTTGATGTCTATTCCGTCAATGCTAAAACGCACCATCGTTCGCATTTTATGCCAACCCTGTTTTCCTGCTGCTCCCGGGTTCATGTGCAAACAATTTACCTGGTGATCGAAGACGATCTTTAGAATATGCGAGTGACCCGCTATGAACAACTTTGCCTTGTTTTCCAACAATTCTTTTTTTACTCCCGGTGCGTAGCGGTTTGGATAACCACCAATATGAGTCATGTATACGGTCACGCCCTCACATTGCCAGATCTGTTTTTCCGGATAAGCACTTCTTACATCTGCACCGTCAACGTTTCCATATACGCCCCGCAAAGGTTTGAAGTTTCTAAGTTTTTCAGCAATTGCAAGAGATCCAAAATCACCAGCATGCCAGATTTCATGGCAGTCTTTAAAGTGAGTGTAAACTGATTCTTCAAAGTGATTGTGTGTGTCTGAGATCAAACCGATGTTTGTCACTGTATATTTTTTTAGGATCATTTGATCAGGCCACCAACCGCTCTGACCCTCTCGGGCAAATTGCATGTAAAAAACTTATTTCTTGCTGCCGCTTCGCTAAACTCATGAAAATCAGCTGACAAACTCTTATTCGAAAATTGAATCTGCTGAAAATCCGGCTACATAGTAAAACTACCTTGTATTTTTCGGAGCGGCCTAGTAGGTTTGTCCCACATCCTTACTATCCTAAAGAACCTAAAACGGCGATTCAAACTTCATCTTTTTAGTAGTTATACGCCGGTCCATTTCCTGGAGAAATCATAGCACCCAATAATTCTATGAGTTTAACTAACTCAAAAAAGCACCCGCTATGAAACAGAAAAACATCACACGAGATCACGGAAAGCCTCTTTACGACACCATTATCTTCCTTGTGTTACTATTGACGGTGTTGTGGTACCTCAACTAAAGATGGTCCAAACAAGCCACTGAACTATTTGTATCAAACCTCTGGCAGTAAGCCGTCCGCTACTAATCTCACTAATTAACTCTCTACCGGGCGGCTTGCCGGATGGCCACCTGGCAGTCCGCTCAAACTCAAACGTAATCGCATCGTACACCTTAATACAGCATAGAAAGGCTCGAATTGAACACTTTATATAAGCCTGCTGCTTTAGAAGTGTGGAAGATGTGCAACAATTGCACAGCTTGCAAAAGCTAGCTCAATAAAGTAAAAATCACTCGTTTATTTCTAAAGGACGTGAACTTATAAAATTATAAAAGGGCTCCTCACCCGTGCACCGAAGTTGAACCATCGCCCGCCGTAGCTTACTCATCTCATTTGGGACATTGTGTTGTTGATGAAAAATTATTCTCCACCTTTCTGATTTTCTCACGCATACCGCACCTGGAAATGTATCGAAATCTGCACTCCAACTAATTCCTGCGGACATTCATGGAAAAGATCTTGCCGTTCCGCCAACGTACAAATGCTGATTTTAGCATGAAGGTGATGGCAACAATTCACATTCTTTCAACAAGAACAGTGCTGACAAAATTATGTTTGAATCGCATGCTTTTTGTCAAACTTCACTCTGGACGTGGCATAGACCGATAGTAAGTGCCTGAAACAATCATCAACGGGCAGGTAATTGTGTTACCTTAATCCCTGTACGTCAAGTATTTTGGAAAGTGTGGAACAATTTTTTTGTAATCTGCTAACATCTATTAAAATTCGTTTCATGAACAAAAAAATCCTGATCACCGGCGGTGCTGGTTTCATTGGTTCGCACCTGGCAGATGAACTTCTCGAGAACGGCTACGATGTGCGGGTCTTAGACAACTTAAGTGAACAGGTTCATGGAAAGAATTGCAAAAGACCAAATTACTTGAACGACGATGTAGAACTTGTTGTTGGTGACGTACGTGATTTACGAAAAGTAAAACAGGCGCTGAAGGGTGTTGATGCTGTATACCACTACGCGGCGATGGTGGGTGTTGGGCAAAGTATGTATGAAGTGAGGGAGTATACAGACGTAAACAACACAGGTACAGCTGTCCTGATGGAGGCACTCATTGATCAACCCATAGAGAAACTGGTGGTAGCTTCCAGCATGAGTATTTACGGCGAAGGCTTGTATAAAGATAAAAATGGCACCATTAAGTCGGGTATGGAGCGTAAGCTGTCGCAACTTAAGGCTGGCGATTGGGAAACGTTTGATGAAGAAGGAAATGTGCTTGCCCCCTTTCCTACACCGGAAACGAAGACGCCCTCGCTGTCGTCTATCTATGCGCTTTCTAAATACGATCAGGAACGTATGTGCCTTTTAATTGGCAAGGCATACAACATTCCTACCGTGGCGCTACGTTTCTTTAATGTATATGGCACCCGGCAGTCATTATCCAATCCTTACACGGGCGTGCTGGCTATATTTGCTTCCAGGCTGATGAACGACAATCGTCCGCTGATTTTTGAAGACGGCAATCAAAAGAGGGATTTTGTAAGTGTGTTAGATATAGCGCAAGCTTCGAGGCTGGCAATGGAAAGTGCGGGGGCGGATTTCGAGGTGTTTAATGTGGGTAGCGGTAATGCATATACCATAAACGAAATCGCAGGTAAGCTTTCGCTTATTCTCAACAAAGAACATATTGAACCCGAGATATCAGGTAAATACCGGGTGGGAGATATCCGGCATTGTTTTTCCGACATTTCCAAAGCAAAAGTATTGCTTGGTTATGAGCCCAGAGTGACGCTCGAAGAAGGGTTGATTGAACTCGCTGAATGGCTGGAGGGCCAAACCGCAGAGGATAAAGTGACTGAAGCCCGCAACGAATTGGCCGCACGTGGACTTACTGTTTAAAATACTAAATCAAAATCAACATGGTATCAAATTCATTGAAAGACGAAAACAAGGACGATTACAAGGAGAAAGTTGGTTTAGTACAGTGGTTTCATTTGAATCATTTTGAAGAACCAGGAGAGGAAAAATACATATTGATTACTGGAGGCTCAGGCTTTGTTGGGGTAAACCTTGCTGATCGTTTATTGAACGATGGAAAGAAGGTGATGATTTTTGATAATCTTTCGAGGGCCGGTGTAGAGAACAACCTGCTTTGGCTGAAAGAAAAATATGGTCGCAATCTGCAAATTATGATTGCTGATATCAGGGACAGCGTTGCTGTGGCGCAAGCAGTGCAAAATGCAGAATTTGTCTTCCACTTCGCTGCGCAGGTTGCAGTAACAACCAGTTTAGCTGATCCTTTTCACGATTTTGAAGTAAACGCTAGGGGCACTCTCAACGTGCTTGAAGCAATCAGGAGGTCCGAACATCAGCCTCCCGTCGTGTTTACATCAACAAATAAAGTTTACGGAGATCTGCATGATCTGGGCATCATTATGAATGGTACCCGTTATCATCCGGAAAACAAATTTTTCCGCCAGAACGGGATCAGTGAAGAACGCACCCTTGATTTTCACAGCCCTTATGGCTGCACCAAAGGTGTAGCAGATCAATACATGCTTGATTATGCACGAACGTTCGGTTTGCGCACCTGCGTTTTTCGAATGAGCTGTATTTATGGGCCTCACCAGTTTGGTACAGAAGATCAGGGTTGGGTAGCACATTTCCTTATACAGGCGTTGAAGAACAAACCCATTACTTTGTACGGCGATGGTAAACAGGTGAGAGATATTTTATTCGTAGAAGACTTGGTAGAAGCCTTTTTGCTCGCAAAAGAAAATATTGAGAAAGTATCAGGCAACGCCTACAACATGGGAGGTGGGGTTAACAATACAGTTAGCTTGCTCGAGCTCTGTGGCCTTATAGGTGAAATAACCGGCCGCAAACCAGAAATTATTTTTGACGAATGGCGTCCAAGCGACCAAAAATATTATGTATCTGATTTTACAAAGTTCCATCTCGCTACGGGTTGGCTGCCTCAAGCCGATACAAGGCAAGGCTTAACACAGCTATACAACTGGCTTCATGAGTATGCTGTATCGCCTGCTCTACAACCCGTCAGGAAAAAGAAAAAGATCTCGAATCTCGTTTAATAAAGATCCGATTAATGATAGCAGCAGTTTTGAAAAAGCCCCAATTATTTGAGCTGCAAAAACAACAAGAGCCAATAATAAATACAGACGAAGTCAGGATACGGGTGGAGGGATGTGGTATTTGCGCCTCCAGCATTCCGCTGTGGGAAGGCCGTGAATGGTTTCAATACCCAATGGAAGCGGGATCTCCGGGCCATGAAGGGTGGGGAACAGTAGAAGAAGTAGGCGAGACAGTTAGTAAGGTAAAGGCAGGCGATAGAGTTGCATTTCTCTCCTTTCATTCATATGCAGAATACGACAGGGCAAATGAATCGTCGCTGGTGAAGTTGCCTGAAGGCCTTGCCGGCAAGCCTTTTCCTGGCGAACCCCTTGGATGTGCACTCAATATCTTCGACAGAAGCGACATCACTGCAAACGATACCGTTGCGATAATTGGAATAGGTTTTTTGGGGGCATTACTGTGTCAGCTCGCGAGGAGCAAGGGAGCGAAAGTTATAGCAATATCCCGCCGGCCTTACTCGCTTGGTTTCGCCGAACGATATGGGGCTGACGAAGTTATTCCGCTGACTTCTACGTGGGAGGTAGCTAATAAAGTGGCGGAAATCACCCGCAATAATTTCTGTAGCAGAGTTGTGGAAGCAACGGGCAAACAGGAGGCGATTGACATTGCCACGGAAATTATTGGAGAGGGAGGGAAAATAATCATCGCCGGTTTTCACCAGGATGGCGTTCGGCAGGTGAACTTGCAAAAATGGAACTGGAAAGGCATTGATGTAATTAATGCACACGAAAGGGATACCAGGAAATATATTACGGGCATGGAAAAGGCTGCACAAGCAGTTTCTAACGGCCTGATAGATCCGGCATTGCTTTATACAGACGTACTTTCTTTAGATGCATTAGGAAAAGGATTCGAGCTGACCAGCAACAGGCCTGAAGGTTTTATGAAGGCACTTGTAAACTGTTCATGATCATAGCTAACACGTATATGCAGTTCAGAAGGTTTAAATAAATTTTATTTGGAAACAATAACGGCTACAAAGCCAAAATTGGCATTTGCTGGCGTGGGGTGGATCGGCCGGCACCGCATGCAGGCTGCAGCGCAAGCAAACACTGCAGACATAATGTTGATTTCGGATCCTTCCGAACAATGCTTGCAGGAGGCGGTGAAGATTGCACCTTCAAGCCAAATCACAACATCATTTTCGCATTTGCTGGACAATGAAGAAGTGGATGCTGTTGTTATCGCAACTCCAAGTGCGTTGCATATGGAGCAGGCGGTAGCTGCATTTCAAAAAGGCAAGTCCGTTTTTTGCCAAAAGCCATTAGGAAGGAATTTAGAAGAAGTGTCGGCGGTAGTTAATGCTGCGGCAAAAGCTGATAGGTTGCTGGGAGCCGATTTTTCATATCGATACACAAGTGCATTTCAGGCAATTTACCCGCTTATTCGGTCAGGGGAACTGGGAAAGATATATGCAGTTGATCTGAAGTTTCACAACGCATATGGCCCTGACAAACCCTGGTTCTATGACCTGAATTTATCTGGCGGAGGTTGTGTGCTTGATCTTGGAATTCATTTGATCGATTTGTTATTGTATGCATTAGGTTTTCCCGAAGTGGAAAAGGTTGACAGCAGGTTGTATTCCAAAGGAGTGCTGGTTAACGGTAAACCAATCGTAGAAGATTATGCGACTGTTTCTATGGATTTACAAAACGAAGCAGTAGCACAATTGGCGTGTTCATGGAACCTCGCCGCGGGAAAAGAAGCCCTGATTGAAGCTACCTTTTATGGCACACAGGGCGGTGTTGCCTTGCGCAATGTGAATGGATCCTTCTATGACTTTGAAGGTGTTAGGTATTGGGGAACAAAGACCGAAATCATACGCGCTCCACCGGACGATTGGGGTGGAAAGGCTTTGCTCGGATGGATCGATGAACTTTCTCATTCAGCTCATTACAACAAAACTGCTGAACAATTTTTGAAATCAGCAGCAGTACTCGACAGAATCTATGGCCGTTATTAATGAACATACACCTCTTCGAATTTTAATGACTACTGATACTGTAGGTGGCGTATGGTCGTACTCAATCGATATATGTAGATCATTGGCATCTTATGGTGTGGAGTTCTGCCTCGTCACCACGGGCGCTGTATTAAATAAATCCCAGAGGGATGAACTAGAGCAACTTAGTAATGTTACCGTTTATGAAACCGATTTTCTGCTTGAGTGGATGAAGGACCCCTGGGAGAGCATTGATGCCTCCAAAGAGTGGTTGTTGCGTTTAGAACAAGCATGGCAGCCGGATATTGTGCACCTGAATTGCTTTGCATATGGTGGACTTTCCTGGAAGGCGCCGACCATTGCGGTCGCTCATTCAGACGTCTTCTCCTGGTGGCGAAATGTAAAAGGCGAGGAGCCACCTGCCGCCTGGACTGAATATTACAACAGGGTGAAGGAAGGAATGAATAGTGTAGATCTGCTCATAGCTCCTTCGAGAGTCAAACTGAAATCGCTGAATTCCATCTATAACCTGCAAACCGCTTCGAAAGTCATTTACAACAGCAGGAGCTCGAGCCAGTTTACACCAGCAACCAAAGATCGGGTTGTGTTTAGTATGGGACGGATTTGGGATGAAGCCAAAAACGTGAGATTACTAATAGATGCGGCAACCTGCATAAACTATCCCATAAGAATCGCGGGCGAAAACCAGTTTGAAAACAACAGGGTAGATG
>DASQNW010000418.1:0-1732 GCA_035644775.1 Chitinophagaceae bacterium
CTGAAGATAAGCAGGAAGTTATTGCGACGGCAAAAATCCCTGCTTCCGGAATTAGTTCCACATCGGGAGAGTATATAGAACGTGCCAACGAAAGTAAAGATCCACAGACAGTAGAACTAAACGACGGCAGCATTATTATTCTAAAGCCTGGCTCCAGGCTGAAATATCCTAAGAGATTCAGTGAGAACAAAAGAGAGGTTCACTTACAGGGAGCTGCTTTTTTTCAGATTGCGAAGAACAGAAAACGACCCTTTTTTGTGTACACCAGGGATGTTGTCACCCGGGTAATTGGTACCAGTTTCAACGTAAAGACCGATCAGGAAAAAGGGCTTGTAGAAGTGGCAGTGCGCACTGGTAAAGTAGAAGTGTATGAAAAACATCGCAAGGTTTCTGATGAGTCTAAAAGGAAGAACGGTGTAATTCTACTGCCCAATCACAAAGTAGTTTATCATGAGATCGAAAGGCGGTTTATCGCTTCGCTTGTAGATGAACCTTTGCCTGTGAAAGCTGAGGATTTTGAAGAATTAGAACAGTCAAGTGAATTCGACGAAATAGCGTTATCAGACATTTTAAGCTCGCTTGAAGCTACCTACGGTATAGAAATACTTGTTGAAGATGAAAACATCTACAAGTGCTTATTTACCGGCGACATCAGCAAACAAAATCTGTATACCAAGCTCGAAATCATTTGTAAAACCCTCAACGCTTCATACGACATTATAGGAACTAAGATTATGATAAGAGGGAAAGGTTGCGAATAATTATTTTATTAAAAATTGCTGTATGAGAATAAAAAAATACATCACCTGAGCAATCAAAAAGAAAGCTGATGTTGTGGGGCAACACCAGCTTGATAACCATTGCAGGTTAGATTTCGTCCGCAGACATTTATTAACGAACAAAACTTCTCCAATTTATGGAAAAAAAGCAACATGTTGCTTCATTAAGGCTTGCTATGAAAATATTTGTACAATTAGCTATCGCACTGGTTTTTACCGGTTCGCTATATGCTAATACATCATCCGCTCAAGAGATCCTTGACCGCTCGGTATCTATCTCTGCAACTAACACAGAGGTGTCGAAGGTCATAGCAAAAGCCCAAAAACAATCGGGAGTGAAATTTATCTTCAGCCCTAACTCTATTGAGGCAAGAAGAAAAATCTCCTGCAACGTAAAAGAAAAGCCGCTTGGGTTATTTATCGACCAGGTGCTGAAGCCGCTTGGCATCGGCTACAAAGTTATCAATGACCAAATTGTACTTTACTCACTGAAAGCCATTGGGGTGCAGGCAGGTGCTTTTCGCATCGACCATGCTGCCAGAACAGTAACTGGTGTGATCACCGACGACAAAGGAGAGCCGCTAGCAGGCGCAAGCGTTAATGTGAAAAACACTAACCGGTACACCACCTCCAACCCCCGGGGTGAGTTCAGTATTGAAGTGGATGATGACAATGCGGTGCTTGTAATCAGTTACACAGGGTTTGAAACGAGAGAATATACCGTAGGAACCGCATCTACCGTAGCTGTTACTTTGCTGTCTGCCAACAGATCTTTAGATGAAGTAGTGGTGGTGGGTTATGGAACGCAGAGGAGGAAAGCGGTTACAGGTGCTATCACTCGTGTTTCTGCTGAGGAGATCACTGCATTGCCAGTGCCCGATCCGCGCCAGGCGCTTCAGGGAAGGGTGCCAGGTCTTTCAGTAGTAAACAATGGTTCTCCGGGCGAGACACCG
>DASQNW010000419.1:0-3638 GCA_035644775.1 Chitinophagaceae bacterium
GGTGTCGCTATAGCTGCAGCGATGTCGGGTAATGTGCCTGTAAACGAATACTCACCAAAAAAAGTGAAGCAATCGATTACGGGAAATGGTAATGCAGACAAAGAGCAGGTATGGCATATGCTACAGCGAATCACCACATTAGCGCAAAAACCTCAGTACTTTGATGCCAGTGATGCCTTGGCAGTAGCTATTTGCCACCATTATATGTCGCAACGGCCATACGCTACAAAAACAACAGTGGCTAAAAGAAACGGAAAATCGGGATGGGATAGTTTCATTCAACAGAACCCCGGCAGAGTGTTATAAGTGCTCGAGTATTCTCGATTGCACCCGACGTAGCACTTCATCCGAAGCCTTCAGCTTTGGCTGCGTGAAATTCAAATCGTTGGCACTGTTCACCGGCAACAGATGCACGTGTGCATGTGGAACTTCAATGCCAATGACACTGATGCCGCAGCGATTACAGTCGAAGGCTTTTTCTATTGCTTTTGCAACCGGTTGAGCAAACATGAGTATACCGGAAAGATATTCTGCAGGAAGATCAAAAAGATTATCGACTTCAATCTTAGGTATTACGAGTGTATGTCCCTCTCTCAAGGGAAAAATATCCAGGAATGCAAAAAACCGATCGTCTTCTGCGATTTTGTACGAAGGAATTTCGCCTTGAATGATTTTGGAGAAAATTGTCATGAGCAGCAAAGATTGACGCCTCTTAAAATCAGCACGTGTTTTGCACGGGGCTGATTACGCACTTAAACGCTGATGTCTTCTACTTTAAACTTGAGAAGGCCGGCAGGAGCAGTGACCTCTGCTACTTCGCCCACGTGCTTGCCGAGCAATCCTTTTCCAATTGGTGAGGTGATGGAGATTTTTCCAGCTTTAAGGTCTGCCTCTTTCTCACTGACAATCTGGTAAGTAACCTGCTTTTTAGTATTGAGGTTAGTGACTTTTACTTTTGTGAGGATGGTTACTTTGCTTGTATCGATACTGCTTTCATCCACGATCCTTGCAGTAGCGATCTGCCCTTCCAGGGCTGCAATTTTCGCTTCAAGAAGTCCTTGGGCTTCCTTAGCAGCATCATATTCTGCATTTTCTTTCAAATCTCCTTTTTCCCTGGCTTCTGCAATGGCCTTTGATGCCGCAGGGCGCTCTACGGACCTCATTTGCTGAAGTTCAGCTTTCATTTGTTCTAGCGTTTCCTTGGTCACGTATTGAATGCTACTCATGAGAAGTTCTTTGATCAATAGAAAAAAATAGCAACGCCTCAGTTTACACCGAAGCGTTGCAAGTAGTAAAGATAAGAAAATAGTGCTATCTCAGGAAAGCAAACAGGCTACTTCGAAACAACAAGTCTATCCCACCTGTTCAGTAGAGATGTTTTTACGTTGATCATATAAACTCCGGCAGGCCATCCGGAAATTTCATTTATTGCTATGCTATTGTGGCCAGTGTTAAGCATGTGGCTCTGGGCATACATAGCCTTTCCGGCCATATTGTATATCACCACCTTTACCAGCTCTGCTTTCTCTATACTTAGCTTTATCTGTGCAGAGCTTTGCGCCGGGTTTGGAAGCACAGCCAATTGGACGTTTCCACCGATCAAGACCCTTGCTGTTGAGGAATACGAGTAACTGTTTGCAGCAACCATTTTCACACGGTAATAAACGTCGCCTGCAACATTGCCCGTCAGGTCTGAATAACTGTAGGCCTTTGTTGTTAAATGAGGTTCTGTGTTGTAAACCCGCTCCACAGAGCTGAAGGTTTTTCCGTCAAAACTCCTCTCAATCAGGTAATAAAGAACCTTGCTGTTTGTGCTGCTGATCCAATTAAGTAGAGGAGTTTGGCCCTTGAGACTAGCTCTCAGCTCGATCTTTGATCCTTCCAGAACAGAGCATTCAGGTTCATAGACAATAGTAACCGTATCAAGTGCATAGACACTACAGCCGGCCATCAACTGTTGCTGTACGACGTAGGTGCCTGCCATGTCTGCAGTAACTGAGGTGGAGTTAGTGTTCCCGATAATGTGGCCATCAGGGGTTGTCCACGTGTATACTGAATTGGCGGTTGGGTTTTGAACTGCCAATGTGCTTACGTTACCGGCATTGCCGCAAAATAGTGGCACGTCAGCAAGCGCGTCTACACGAGGTGCCAAAAAGAGGTCTATCGGAGCAACAAAATCCTTCAACTCAGCAGTAAAAGATGCTGAGGAGCGGGTTTTGATCACCAGCCTGTTGAAGGGTGTACCGCAAACGTCAGAGCTTAACATGCCTGCAGGATCGAGGCCGAGCTTTGAGAGGTTCACAGAAAACTCCATGAACTGTTTGGCATTGTAGTTAGTCGCCACACTGTTGTCTTGCAAAACAAGTGAGAACGGTCCTGCCCACTCACTGTTGCCGCATTGCAAACCAGTGTAAAATGCTCCACTTGTTTTCGGTACCAGGCTCGCATATCCAAATTGAGCACCCGAACTAGCACCATCAAATTGACCAGACCAGCTGAATTGAGCCGGCGTGATGCTAAGAGAGGTTTTATTGATCCAAATACGTGCTTCTATGCTTGTTAGCGAGGAGCTTTGGTATTCAGCCGTAAAGATGATATCCCCTGCTTTGGTAACATTCCCTGCTGCATCAAATTCCCAGCTTGTATGGCCCTCATCGGGGCCGTAGCCATACCATTTTTTCGACACCCTGTCGTAGTATATATCCGTCTGGTACATTTCAAAATCAAAGTAGCGGTTCCCCGTAACGTTATCAAGTGATAATCCACCAAACATCCAGAGTGAATCTGAGGTAGTAGGACCAGCCCTGCGAATATGCATGAAGATATCAAGGATGTCGTTTTTGTCAGGTATGCCCTGAATACCACCTGTCCAGTTTGCCGGACTCATGCCGTTTTTATCAGAACCGGCGGTAAATACCGTGCTGTCAGTGCCATGATAATCACGAACAAACAATGCATCGAGCCAAAGCCTATTGTTTACCACGGTAAACGCTGGTTTGCTCATTGTTCGATAGAAGCTAGCCATTCTACGGGGGTAAGGGGAAACGTCCGTATTATATCCAGCTATTATTGATGCAGCTCCAGTGGTATCTATTACAAAGGTTCCATTTGATGTGGTGCCTGTAGCGGTAGGGTGAAGGAACCAGTCATCGCCGGATGAAGTGGAACCGTTGAGGCTACGCGCCTTCAGATCCGCATCTACGCCAAAGTATGCTTTGAGTACGGCAGTAGTGATCTGCGAAGAGGCGGGTATAGAAAGGTAAAGGAAACAAGTAAAGAGTAGAGGTATTTTCATACGTATGGATTTGGTGAAGAAAGAGCGGAAGCAAAGCTTCCGCTGGTGTTATTTACGTTGTACGTAACGTATGGATGCAACGGCCGATACTTCCTGAGATCCATCGGATAAGATCGTTATTACCCGGTAAGCAATGTCGCCGGGAAAAAACTCATAATCGATGTACTTGTAATTAGAGGCTCCTGTACATGGTACGATCGCTACATCGTCAAAGAACTCACCACCATCACCTGAGCGTTGGATCATAAACTCCGAGGCTCTGCCGGATGCGCCCCAGGCTAATGCAATGCCCTTGCCCTGGCGGTGTATTCTTAATGTGTTTCCAGGTTTGCCTTGAGCACTC
>DASQNW010000420.1:0-8946 GCA_035644775.1 Chitinophagaceae bacterium
AAGCAACATCATCAAACTATAAAAAACAAAGGAATAGAAGCTTCCTTTTTCACTACCTTCTACTATCACCGGAAAAGTCCATGAGATAATAGCCGCCATAATCCAGTGCGTAAAGCTCCCTAAGGCACCACCCTGCGAACGAACCGCGTTGGGGAAAATCTCAGAAATAAATACCCAGATTACTGCACCTTGAGAAAATGCAAAAAAAGCAATGAAACCAATCAGGTAAATAAGCACATTGCTTCCGGGCGCGCCTGCAGAATTGAAAGCTAAAGCGGTAAGGCCAAGGAAAACAACCATACCGGCACAGCCAATAAGCAACAAGACCTTTCTGCCAAACTTATCGATTACACTCATTGCTAATAATGTAAAAATCAGGTTGGCTCCACCGATATACACAGGCTGAAGGTAAGCGTCTTCCTTGCTAAAGCCTGCCATCTCAAATATGCGAGGTGCGTAATAAAGAATCGCGTTAATGCCTGACAATTGATTGAACATGGCGAGAATAACTGCATAGGTGATGGGCTTATTATACTTGCCGTTGAAAAGACTTTCTTTTGTGCCGGTGGTATTTGATTGCTGCTCCCGAAGCATATTGTTTAGTGCCTCAGGCTCGCCGATTTTCTCGAAGATTTTCAAAGCTTCGTCGTTGCGATTTTGCAGCACGAGCCAGCGTGGACTTTCTGGTACAAGACGCAGGAGTATAGCAAACACTGCTGCAGGCACTACCATAATACCTAACATCCACCTCCACGCTACGTCACCCATGTTCACGAAGAAAAAGTTGGTTAAGTAAGAAACGAAAATGCCCGTTACAATCATCAACTGAAACATGCCAGCCAATCTTCCTCTACTCTTTGCTGGAGCAATTTCCGAAATGTACATAGGTCCGACTACTGACGATGCCCCCACAGCCAAGCCTCCTATAAACCGAAAGGTCACAAAAAGAAGCCAGGTGGAGGTGGAAGCACACCCTACAGCAGAAATCAGGTACATTAACGCAATCACAAACAGCACTTTTTTTCTTCCAAACCGCTGCGCAGGAATACCGGTGACAAGCGAGCCAATGACAGTGCCTATAAGGCTGGATGCAACGGTGAAGCCTTGAAGAAAGGAACTTAGCGACCAAAGGCTTTGGATGGTCTTTTCTGCACCGGATATTACCGCTGTTTCGAATCCGAAAAGAAATCCACCCAGTGCGACTATAATACTCCAGAAAAATACTTTGTTTTTTCTCATAAAAAAGCAGCTGATTTGTTTGATGAGCGTTTCGCAGTCAATAATAGTAAAACTTTGCTTTTGGCAAGCTAAACCTCGGCAATACCTTCATTAAATGGAATCCGTATAAAAAAAGGAAAAACTGTGTTATTTTAGCAGTAGGCAAAACTGACTGCCGTTCCAAAAAGTTCAGAGCATAAGCTCCATTCCTACGAAAGATTCACACATCCGACATTAACAGGGATTGAATTCAATTAGATAACTAAAATCTGATGTTGTGAATGATAAGATTTTTACCCGTTCTTTCTTACTGCCAGCAATACTATTCTTTAGCATTACGGCTGCTTACCCGCAAAGGAATGATTTGACCATCAAAGATTTGGTTTATTTAACTGCTGTTCCACCTGCCAAGTTTGATGCTGTAATCGCCAAAAAGGGATTTAAGGTGCAAGCCGAAAATATGGAGCAGGAATTAAGTAATGCATTTTATAAATTCTCCAAAGACCGCAGCATTCAATATTCTCTTGAGAGGAGTGATGCAAGCGATGAGCTGAGCATACTATTTCAAACCAATTCTTTCGAAGAATTTAAAGGATTGAAATTTGAACTCGAACAAAATGGTTTTCAATATAGCCGGTTCGACTCTTCCAAGCAAGCATTTCCTGAAATGTACCAACGGGGTAATCTTCGCATTTTCCCTTCAGTTAAAACTTTGAGTGATGAGAAGCTATACTGTTTCAATGTTCAACGTAAAGATCTGCCGCACGCTTCTGCAATCAGCTATGCTGAAAATTTGAGGCAGATTACTTCTCACGAATACCTGGCCAGCGTATTTGGACCCGCTAACGTTTTGAAGGACCGAATGCTTTTTTCAGATAAGGAGATGATCAGGTGCTCGGTGCTGTATCCAAACACCAGCCTCCAGGTTATTTTTGTGTGGAAGGACGAGGAAAATTTTAAAGACATCTCCTACCTGCTTATCGGTGGACAGTTGCGTACGCAAAGCTCTCTTGCCTTCAATAAACCTATTCAGATGAACAAATGGCGATCGCAGCAGGGCGTATACCTCGGGATGAGCTTGCGTGATCTTGAACTTCTTAATGGCGCACCCATTGAATTTTACGGTTGGGAAAGCGACCAACCAGGCATGGTGTCGCCTTCTTCAGCAGGTAAAATTGACTTTAAAGGTTTAGGAGTACAGCTTACCTGCCTCGATTGTAATGAAGACAAATATTACAGTCGCAACAAGTTGTTGAACTCGTCTGATATCATTAGCCTGAACGGGCGTGTGTATGTGTCAACTCTTGTCTTGTTTCCTTAATAAAAGCCGGCAGGCAGTTATGGTGTTTCCATCATAATGCCATGCCGGCTACACTCCCAATCGCCTCTTTATTAGAACATACTAAACAGCTGTATTTACACCCTGTAGCGGTGGCAGTTCCTTTACCGCACTTATGGCAACTCATGGCTGGTTTAAAACAAACCATGGAACTGTTTTTTTGGTACATTTGGTTGTTTAAAGTTGTAAATCAATGAAATGACCCCGTTTAGGACTGCGACTCCAAACGGGGTTTTTCATGGGTACAACATGATATAACCACTTTTTAGATATATGTGATTCTCTCCATGAAGATAGGATCTTTCTATTTACAGCGCTGAAAAATACATATTTAATTATTTATTATTTAACTAAGTACAGTTAATATGAAGAAGTCGAGAAACGATTGCGATCTGAAGAGCTGTTTTTTTTGTAAGTTCTGCTTGGTAGAATGGCTGCCGGCAGTTGATAGTCATAGAAAAACATATTCCTTTACTAAAGGGGAAGAGATCTTTAAGGAAGGGGATGAAGTCAAAGGTGTTTACTTCATTTACAGAGGCAACGTAAAAGTGCATAAGCAATGGGGAGATAAGGAACTGATCATCCGATTTGCGAGCAGAGGCCAAATATTTGGACACAGAGGTTTAGGAAGTGAGCGGTACTACCCCGTGTCCGCGACTTCGCTTGAGCCAACAGAAGCATGCTTCATCGATTTAGACTTCTTTATTGGGACCCTCAAGGTGAATCATCAGCTCCTGTTTAACTTGATGATGTTTTTCGCTGATGACTTAAGGGAGTCTGAACGAAGGATGAGAAATTTAGCGCATATGCCCGTAAGAGGAAGACTGGCGCAGGCGCTACTTGCCTTGGATGAAAAATTTGGACGTCGGGAGGATGGTTCTATTGGTATTCAAGTAAGCAGGCAAGATATCGCCTCTTATGTGGGTGCAACTTACGAAACCATTTTTCGGTCATTGAACGAATTCGTGGAAGAAGGATTTGTTGAACTTTCCGCAAAACTTATCTACGTAAAAGATGCTCAAAAGTTGAGGCAGGTGGTGAATGAATCTGGCGGATGAGGTTGGTTTTCAACAATCAAAAAAGTGACTTCTAAAGAGACAAGCAGCATGTATTTCCTTAAACCTCTGGATCACCCATGAAACCGCAGCTTTTCATCATTGGAGCAGGGCCTGGAGATCCGGAACTGATTACAGTAAAAGCACTGAGAATTCTCGAACAAGCCAGCGTTATCCTGTTTGACAATTTAGCCAATAAACAGTTGCTGGATGTTGCGCCATCAAACTGCGAAAAAATTTACGTCGGGAAACAACCCTATGGCCAATACACTCCGCAGGAAACCATTCATTCCCTTATCCGGCAAAAGGCTTTTGAAAAAGGAAAAGTAGTACGTCTAAAGGGCGGCGATCCCTATATTTTCGGAAGAGGGTTTGAGGAGTTACTGTTTGCCAAAGAACATGGTATAGAGGTGCACTACGTTCCCGGAGTCACAAGCATGCAGGCGGTTGGTTTAGAAGAAATTCCGCTTACGCATAGAAATTTGTGCGAAAGCATTTGGATTGTGACCGGCACGAAAAAAGATGGGTCATTAACAGAAGATCTGAAGCTGGCGATTAAAAGTAAAGCCACTGTAGTCATATATATGGGCATGAAGAAATTGCGTGAGATCAGTGAAGTGTTTGTGCAGGAAGGAGAAGCGGAAATGCCTGCAGCTATTATCCAGTATGCATCCCTCCCACAGCAAAAAAAAGCAATTGGAACAGTAAAGGACCTGGAGCAGTTAGCCATAAAATACCAGCTTACCCATCCATCAATTATAATCATTGGAAAGGTAGTTGAGGTGAAGAAGTATACATCGTGAGAACGCATCTGCTGTGCAGGTTATAAAGTAGGTAAGGCAAGCAATGACGTGAGGAATTGTAGATTGTTTTCAGTTAGGTCGCTTTTTATTCAATATTTTTAAATCAAAAATCAATGGCCACAACAAAAATCACCGTGAATAGCAATGGATCACTAAAGATTGAAGGAGATTTCGAGATAGTAGACAAGAATGGTAATGTTTATGATCTTGGAGGGCGTGAGGTGGTTTCTATCTGCCGCTGCGGCCTTTCTAAAAACAAGCCATTTTGCGACGCGTCTCACAAAGGGCATTTCGAACATGATGCAATTGCATTCAGTCTACCGCCTAAAAAGCAATAATCACCACGCCAACATAACTTCAGAGATAACATAGGCACTTGTGAGAAACTATATGAGATGATTGAGCCAAAAGAGCTGAGAATAGGAAATTACCTGAAAAGCTTGAACGGACATGTGGTGCAGGTTACAAAAATCGAAACTTCACAACTGTGCGTAGAAGGCTTGAGCCTACCCTCAGCAGCTATTACTACTTACGATTATGTACAACCGATTTCGCTCTCACCTGAGCTTCTTGAAAAAAACGGCTTTCATGCGCTATCCGGCGGAGAATCGCGGCCATTGTATTTTCTGGAACAGCTCGCGTCAAATATTTACTTCGAACACAGTGCGCCCGGCACTTTTTCATTATGCATTATAAGTGAAGACGGACAGTTTATAGACCTTCTGCGATCTTTTAAACACCTCCACGAGTTGCAGAACATCTTTTTTTCCCTAACAGGTTGCGAGCTTAACATCAACTTTGCAAATGATTAATAAAGTAACATCGCTACACCAGCATTCAACAGTTTTTCTATTACAGAAGCTGTTTTTACGGAAGAACGCGATAGTATAAACCCGGAATTCACTCCACTTTCTAGGTAGAAGCCCTAATAAAAAATAGGGCATTAATCCGATTGTTTTTAAGCTTACAGCAGAGTATGTTTGTATCAGAAGTTGATTGATACGTCAATCACACCAATATCCGGAAAACCAGACCAAATCCAACATCCTTATTAGAAAACCGAATCCTTATCCTGAAAAACAAAAATAAAATCCAATATCAGTCAACTTCTTTTCACTATCCTTTGAATGTCCAGAAAAACATCAATCCAAATCCAAGAAAAACCCGATAGTTTAAGGTTCATCCAAATCCATGAAAGACTAAGGCGTCCGTTGTCCGATGAAGAAAAAAAATTAAAAATTGAAACGCCTTCATAAAAAATCCCCTCTTTTTCAGAGGGGATTTTCTTTTCACCAGATTATATGTTCACTTTACTTCCTGTAGCGGCAGATTTATAAATTGCCTCCACTACTCTAATGTCTCGAAGGCCTTCTTCACCAGGAACAATCAGGGGCTTCTTCTGCATAATCGCCAGTGCATCATCATCCATCTGCTTCGCTTGTTGCCATGGCACTTCATACGAATACTTGATCTCTCCTAAAGGAGTGCTTCCCTGGTTGCCATTGTAACCAGAGTACGGTGACATATTTATTTCGCCTTTGTCGCAAGTTATTCGCAGAAAATTGATGTTTTCACCAAAGCTTGTCTTTATATCTGCTATTACGCCTCCTGGAAACTGCAGTGTTGCCACGACAGTTTCATCAAGTCCATTTTTGTAGACCTCAGGTCTGGTTGTAGAAGTTTGTGCTGATAACACACTTACAGGCTCTTTGCCTGTGCCAAGACGAGCTCCCTGGATTGCGTATACACCCATATCTAATAAGGAACCACCACCCATAGAACGGTCCTGCTTCCAGTGATTGGTGCGGCTGTCGCGGTAGCCTGCAGCGCAACTAAGTTTCTGCACTTTCCCGAGCAGCTTTTTGTTCACAATACGCCGGTACTCCTGCGTATTCGGCTCGTGTTGCAGCCTGTAGCCGATGGCGAGGTACTTTTTGTTTTTTCGGCAGGCATCAATCATCTCCTGGCATTCTTTTGCCGTGACTGCCATGGGCTTTTCGCACCACACGTGCTTGCCGGCGTTGGCCGCTCTTACCGTATACTCGCGATGCATCGATGGAGGCAGTACAACATACACTACATCGATATCAGGATTGTTGGCAATGGTGTCAAAGTTCTCGTAGCTATAGATGTTTTTACCTGGAAGGTTGTATTTCTTCTGCCATGCCTCTGCTTTAGCTGGCGTGCCCGTAACAATGCCAGCAAGGTAACAATGCTTTGTTTGCTGTAGCGCAGGTGCAAGGAGGTCGGTGCTATAATATCCCAATCCCACGAGTGCAACTCCTAGTTTCTTCTTCTGCGAAGCTGTTGCAGACAACAATACGTTGGGTGAGAACATTAGCGCAGCACCACCCACCGCAACTGTTTTCACCATATTTCTCCTCGAGATTACCTGACTCGATAAATTTTCGTTTGATAGCAAATCAATGTTATTCATAAACAATAATTGGATAGTTGAAGTTAGGAAAATGATATTGATTGGAATCAGCTGCCATCAGCAGGGGACAAATTCAAGTGCCCAGCAGCTCAAGAACTGTGTTTAGCTTTATTTGACTAATTTGTCTGCAAAACTTGACAAAGCCGATTACACGCGGTATTTTCACCAACAAATCCCGTCGTCGTGAAAAACCTCCTTACCCAGCTCCGCGAGATAGGCCTCTCTCCAGCGCAGATCGACTGCACACTGACTACTATTGAAAATTGGCTAGACGAAAAATACCCGGTCCTTGCCCGAATGTATCAAGCCGAAATAATGAACAAGATTTACTCGGAAGCAGATGTGCACCTCGATCCGGAAGTTGGTCGATCCAAAGTAGCATAGGGCCGCCGTAAGCAATCTCCCACTCCTACGGTCTGCAATAAACTCGGTAGGCATATTGAAACAACATTTCTCACGTTCCGTGTACCCGGTGAAAGAAATCTAAATTTCTTCTCTTAAAAATTTAATTTGCCTTCAGTTGCTGCAATTCAGGGCAGCTAAAGATGATGAAATCAGCACTGATTATTTTTGTTCGAACGCCTGAACTGGGTAAAGTAAAGACTAGGTTGGCTGCGGAAATTGGAGAAGAAGAAGCGTTGAAAGTCTATGTGAAGCTACTTGAACATACACGGCAAATTGCTTCAAGGACTGAGGTTGGTCACTTTGTTTTTGAAGCGGGGGAATCATCGGGAGATTTCTGGAAACACTTTGCACGACAAGAACAGCAAGGTGCCGACCTTGGGACCAGGATGAAAAATGCTTTTACATTGGTTTTTGAAAAAGGATATGAAAAAGCAGTTATCATCGGAAGTGATTGCCTGGAGCTTACCTCTGACTGCTTAAACAGGGCTTTTCTTTTTTTGGATGATGCAGATGTAGTAGTGGGGCCGGCGAATGATGGAGGTTACTATCTACTCGGCATGAAAAAACTATATGTGGAGTTGTTCGAAAGAAAACAATGGAGCACTGAACATGTATTTGCAGCAACCATCCGCAACATTGAACAACTTGGCTTAACATACAAATTGCTGAAGGTGCTTAATGATGTGGATGAAAAAAAAGACGTACCTGCAGATTGGTTAGCGGGTATATAACCTCACAAGTGTGAATGCTGGAAAGGCCTATGGCATTGAAGCATATACAAATTATCGTTTTAGCGGCAGCCTTTGCATTACAGTACTTCTTTGAACATTTGTATCCACAAAGAAAGGACATCAACGACTGGAAGAATGAACGTTTTAACCTGGCAGTCGGTGTTTTCAATCTGCTATTAAGTTTCATACCTGCAGGGCTCCTCGTGCAATTAATAGACCTGGTAGATCAAAAGCAGCTTGGCCTTTTCAACCAAACCGCACCTCCATTTTATTTTGAATTGCTCCTCACGATCTTAATATTAGATGCATGGATGTATGCCTGGCATCGGCTAAACCATAGAGTTCCGCTATTGTGGAAATTTCATAGCTTTCATCACAAGGATGAAAAATTAAATAGCACCACTGCATTAAGGTTCCACATTGTAGAATTGCTGCTGTCATATCCTGGTAAAGCGCTTGTGTGTTTTATTGCAGGAATTGATTTCACTAACCTGCTCATTTACGAGATGCTCTTCTTTGTTTCAATTGTAGTGCATCATTCCAATATTTATATCACCGAACGCATGGATAATCTATATAGAATTTTGTTTGTTTCACCCATGATGCACCGAATACATCATTCGAAACGTAAAGATGAGACCGACACTAACTTCAGTGCGCTCTTTAGCTTTTGGGATAAGTGTTTTGGAAGTTGGAAAGGGAAAGCGAAAGGGGAGGTTGTGTTTGGGGTGCCTGAGGAATAGTTTGCGAAGGGTAAGTGCAAAACCGAGATCACCTACTTACGAAAAAAATATACAGCCGACAATGCTGCCTGTACATTCGTGCGGTTCTGGTCGCGTTTCCATTGATAGTGAATAGAATTAATCAAAGAAAGGTTTGCAGTATAAATGAATTGTTTTTGCACCCAGCTTTTGTTCAAGTTGAAACAGAGGTCCACCCAATGACGGCCAAAATTTTT
>DASQNW010000421.1:0-3862 GCA_035644775.1 Chitinophagaceae bacterium
TCTCATTTTTACTGATTGCAACGTGCCGTTGTATCCTATGCTGAACTTGTCTGAAACTGCAGCTGTCAGCACAACATCGCCCTGGTTGATCTTTGAGTCTTCATCATCATCACCATCAAAGGTTCCACCCTGGTAGTTTAGATACAATTTCACCTTGTCGCCACCATAGCTGTATTGGCCGATCAAAAACTTGCGTGCAAAGCTTGCAGATTTCAAATCAGTAGGGTTGGTAACGCCTATCATAAAGCCGCTTTTTCCTGCAGTAAGATCTGTCTTCAAACCGGTGTGAAAGAAGGGACCGTAAGAGAACATGTAACTCATGCTGTAGTTGCGGTTCAGTGCAGGATCAACCAACTCGTAGCCAACGTGGGTAGCAAAGCTACCGGCAGTGAACTTGAGGTTTTCCTTTGGTGCATACGTAACAAATGCCTGCTTGATAGCCAACATAGTTTTTTCATCATTGTAAGAAAATTCTTCTGCTCTTCTTCCAAAGCCCAGATCAGCAACTACGCCTACTTTGCCCATGGAGTGCTCCAGTTTAACGGATGCCATGCCAAGTTCGAAGGAATTATGCGAGTTGGTAAAGCTGGTAAAATTGTTATAGTTCTCAGTCTCCCTTTTTGGATTGCTGAAGTTGAACCGGTAATAAGCGTCTACATAGCCGGAGATCGCAAAAGATTTTTCAGGTGCTTCACTTGTTTTTGCAGAATCTATAGCAGCTTCTTGTGCGTTTGCAGCGTAAAAAGTTGTAAATGCAAATAAACAAGTCAGTGTTTTTTTAAGCATCGAAATGTAGTTTTAGAAGTTTAGAATTAGGTACAGCTTACAGACTTCTGCGACAAGTCCTTTTGCAAGCTGTACCTGTATGATGTTTATGTTTTTAAAAGATTAGGGTAGGATTGGTACGGATTAAATTTCCGAGAGTGTTTCTTCTGCCATTTTACCATTGTTGCTCACCAACAAGGTGCCTTGCAAATATTTTTCGTTGTGTTGAGATTCGTCTAGTCCAAGTTCTTCTTCTTCAGAGCTTACACGAAGTGGATTGATCATGTTGATCAATTTGAATATTCCGTAAGAAACAATGAAGCTATAAGCAACCACTATGGCAACTGCTTTCAATTGAGTGAAGAAGAAAGACAAGCTTCCATCAGTGCCAGCAGAGTTCACAGTTGTTGTTGCGAAGAAACCCGTTAACAGCATACCTACGATACCGCCAACGCCATGGCAAGGAAACACGTCTAATGTATCATCAAGCTTTGATCTTGATTTCAATGTAACAGCAAGGTTGGAGATGATTGCTGCTACAACACCTATGGTAATACTTTGAGGTATTGCCACAAACCCGGCTGCGGGAGTGATAGCCACCAGACCTACTACAGCACCTATACAAAAGCCAAGTACTGAAGGTTTTTTGCCCCTTAATACATCAAAGAACATCCATGACAAACCAGCTGCAGCAGCTGCAGTATTTGTAGTGGCAAAAGCAGAAACAGCAAGGCTGTTGGCACCTAAAGCAGAACCTGCGTTAAAGCCAAACCAACCAAACCATAACAAGCCAGTACCAATTAAAACATAAGGAATATTTGCAGGTGGAATTTCTTTTTGTTCCAGTTTGGCCAGGCGTGGTTTCAGTACCATAGCGCCAGCCAAAGCAGCACAACCAGCAGAAATGTGAACTACAGTTCCGCCAGCGAAATCCAGTGCGCCCATTTTTAAAAGAAATCCTTCTGGGTGCCAAGTCCAATGTGCAATAGGTGCATACACCAACAGGCTGAACAAAACGATGAACAGCACGTAAGAAGTAAAACGAATTCTTTCAGCGACAGCGCCTACTACCAGCCCGGGAGTGATGATGGCAAACATCAATTGGAACAAAGCAAATAGCGTAAGTGGGATCGTAAACATAGAGCCACCTGGCAGCTGAGGAGCACCAGAAGCAACATTGTTGAAGAACAGAAAGGTGCTGGGGCTTCCAATAAAGCCGCCCAGTGACTCGCCAAAACAAAGGCTAAAGCCAACTGTCACCCAAAGCACACTAACCACACCAGCCGCAACAATGCTTTTTATCATGGTGGAGATTACGTTTTTGCGGTGAACCATACCACCATAAAAGAAAGCCAGCCCTGGCGTCATCAGGAAAACCAAAGCGGTGGCAACAATGATCCAGCCTGTGTCAGCAGCACTGTAATCTTTGCTGCCGTCGAAGTTCGCCACAGCTGGAACAAAAATAGCAGCGATAGCAATGGCCGCTAAAACTACAAAGGGAAGGAAGCGCTTGAGTGTACTTTGCATAACGGGAGTGTTTTAGTATTTAGAAATTATTTAATAATAACTTTCTGGTGCTAAAGTACAGCTAAAAACAAATAAGTGTCAAAAAAAAGTACACATATTTTGAATATTAATGTGAATGTGATCTCATAAAAAAAGCTGCCAAGTGGCAGCTTACCTCGTTATTCTTTATAAGATCATCCAAGAGCTATCAAATTTCTGTCTTTTGACTCGAGAACAGAGTGCCCGACAAGGTATTCATCTACTCTCCTGGCGCATTCACGCCCTTCGCTAATAGCCCAAACCACCAGCGACTGGCCGCGGCGCATATCACCCGCAGTAAAGATTTTTTGAATATTTGTTTGATACTCTCTTTCTGAAGCTTTTACATTTCCCCTATCATCAAGCTCAATGTCAAGCTCCTCAATTAAACCTTTGTGCTGGGGATGAATAAATCCCATCGCGAGCAGTGCCAGTTCACAAGGCATCTCCCGTTCGGATCCAGGAACTTCCACAAACTGCGCCGGTCTGCCATCTTCCGTTAGTTTCCATTCCAGATCTACCACCTTCAAAGCTCTCAACTTACCATTTTCATCTCCCAAAAACTCTTTGGTAGCTATGGCCCAGTGCCGGTTGCAGCCTTCTTCATGAGAGGTGGAGCTTTTCAGCACCATTGGGTAAGTAGGCCAAGGCATTCCGGTGGTTCTGCCTTCCGGCGGCTTTGGCAACAGCTCGAATTGGGTTACAGAGGCTGCACCGTGCCGGTTAGAAGTTCCTACACAATCGCTTCCGGTATCACCACCGCCGATCACGATCACATTCTTTCCGCTGGCAAGAATTTCCTCGTGATAGACATTACTCTCAATTTTTTGGTTAGCAAGAGGATTCTTCCCAGCCACCCTTTTATTCTGTTGCTTTAGAAACTCCATGGCATAGTGGACGCCGCTAAGTTCACGGCCCGGTACCTTCAGGTTGCGTGGAGTAGTAGAACCCCCTGCTAATACAATGGCATTAAACTCTCTTAGCAGGTCGTTGATGCTGATGTTTACTCCAACGTTTGCTTTGCATTTAAACACCACGCCCTCTTCCTTCATTAGCTCTACACGCCGGTCTATGACCCATTTTTCCAGCTTAAAATCCGGAATACCATATCTCAACAGGCCTCCTGGCTCATCATCACGCTCGAAAACGGTAACTGAATGGCCGGCATAATTTAGTTGCGCGGCCGCGGCCATACCCGCAGGTCCCGAACCGACCACAGCTACTTTTTTGCCGGTACGCACATGTGGAATATGCGGTTTTACAATCCCTTTGTCAAAAGCTATTTCGATAATATGTTTTTCTATCTCTTCGATAGTTATTGCAGGTTGATTAATTCCTAATACACAAGCGCTTTCGCAGGGAGCCGGGCAAATTCGACCTGTGAACTCAGGGAAGTTATTTGTTGACATTAAGATGTCGTAGGCATCCTGCCAATTCTTACGGTAAACTGCGTCATTAAACTCCGGAATAATATTCCCTAAAGGACATCCGCTGTGGCAAAAGGGTACGCCGCAGTCCATACAGCGAGCAGCCTGCTGGTTTAGTTTCTGCT
>DASQNW010000422.1:0-3899 GCA_035644775.1 Chitinophagaceae bacterium
GCGTGTTACCACCATTTTTCTTTAGATTTTTGCCAAACTGAAACAGAAATAGCGCTAATTGATCCACTTTATAGCCTTCGGCTTGCGCCAATTCTTCCATCTTTTTCAGATAAATGATGTATTGAGCTGCTTTATTAAACTTTTTTAATTTTTAAAAAGCCGAAAGCTCTAAAAAACAGGTCGTCATAAATGCATTCTATCATTCTGCTGTCCGGTATCAAACATTTATGCGCATAAAAGGGAAACCAAAGAAGTAAAGCATTTAGCCTCAGTAGATAAAAATCCCACTAGCTAGCCTATAAAAGCTTACGAATAGTTACAAATCTCTTCCGTAAATAAAATGACACCTTGTAAATGATGACTGGCGAAAAATGCAGTTACTGTGTAATAGCCATTAGCCATGGAATCAAGAACCAACTAAAGAGAGTAATTAAGACAACTGAAATAATATTCATAACGGCACCTGTTCTGATCATCTGATTAAGTCTTATGTGTCCACTAGCAAACACTATCGCATTTGGTGGCGTACCCATTGGCAACATCCCAGCGCAACTTGCACCAAGTGTCATCGGAATGCCAAGAAGCAATGGGTTGATATTTAGAGCATCAGCTAGGCCCCCAATCACCGGTGCAAAAACAATCACCTGTGCTACATTGCTCATTACCTCACTCAAAAACACTGATACAAGCACAATGATAAGTACCAACATAAAGCCACCCCCTCCCGCAATACCCGACATCCAAGCGCCCATTTGGGCTATAATACCTGCTTTCTCTAATTGATTAGCTAATGATATACCTCCACCAAACAATAGCAGAATTCCCCAAGCCATCCTTTTTGTATCACTCCAGTCCAAAACAAATCGCTCCTCTTTCTTTTCCTTTCCAGATGGTGTAAGAAATAAACAGATCGCTCCAAAGATGGCAATCATGGTATCGTCAAACTTTATTAGGCCAAAAGTATTTATCAGGTCTTTGGTAATCCATAAAGAAGCCGTAAGTGCAAAGATTGCCGTGACCCTTTTTTCGGCCGTAGACATTGTGCCCAGCTTATGTATTTCAGTATGTATCATTTCAACAGTTCCTGCATTGGAAGCAATGCGGTTTGGATACATCCACTTCACCATTACCCAATAAAGTGTAAAAAGCAAAATCAACGATAGTGGAAAGCACACCATCATCCAATCTGCAAAACCAATGGCGTACCCGTATTTCTTTTGAATGAAACCGGCAAAAGCAACATTAGGCGGTGTACCTATAATGGTGGCTATGCCGCCAAAGTTCGAGGAATAAGCAATGGCAAGCATTAAGGTAAGTGAAAAGTTATCCAATCGGCCTTCTCCCTTATTATTCTCGCTCATAACGTGAATAACGGATGCAGCTATTGGAAACATCATCATCGTAGTAGCGGTATTGCTTAGCCACATACTTATAAAGCCGGTCGCAAGAATAAATCCAAGTACAATGCGGTCGCCACTTGTTCCGGTAAACTTTACAATATTTAATGCTATTCGTCGGTGGAGGTTCCACTTTTCAATTGCAAGACCAATCATAAACCCTCCAAGGAATAAAAAGATAACAGGATTGGCATAGGGCGTTGTGGCTTCTTCAATCGTAGCAATGCCTAATAAGGGAAACAAAACCAAAGGCAACAAGGCAATGACCGGCATCGAGGATGTTTCTACTATCCACCAGGTGATCATCAATCCGCCAACCGCTAACACCTTAACGGCCTCTTTGTTTACATTAAACGGGTTTAAAAAGAGCAGTACCAAAAACACGACAATTCCTGAAGCAAAGGCTAACCAATACTTGTACGAAAACTTCATATAAGAAAGATAGAAAAAGTAGGATAATATAAGGTACTACAGCCTGCCCAATTTCTACTGCAGGGATGATAAACAACATCAGCAGATTGCGATTAGCAGCGGCGATACGGTAGATATGAGCGGCAAATTTATTCGGGATGAAACGGCAAAAATATATTCAACCTTGGAAAACACAAAGGGAAAGAAGCCTGGACGGAGCCGGATTACTTAAAATGGATGCTTGATGGTGATTTCGCAGTTGACACCAAAATGATTGCAAAAAGTAGTTATAAGAACTTCATTTGGGAAGCAGAAATCAAGCAATGGCTGCAACGCAATAAGATTCTTCAAAACACAGCTATGGCGTCTGCATTATATATAGCCGTGAAATATGAAAAAGACATTTTTCCTTTTGCGGTAAACAAGAATGGTGGTAAAATGACCATCACTTATGTTTCAGAGCCTCCTTCCTCCCCTTTACGGGGTTGTTGCAAGGCCAAACCTGCTTTGGGCAGACAATGAAAACCGATAGTTTAGCTGGTGTGAAGCCTGCACTGATATCCTTTGGCAATGGGTATAATCTGACTCTCTCAATTATACCCTATATTTATAACACGAAGTCTTTCATTTTTTCTTCACCCTCGAAATTCATTTTTTATGTCAGGTAACAAAGGTGTTGCATACATCAGGCCCGGTGTGGTAGAAGTAAAAAACATTGACTTTCCGAAACTGGCTCTGGGCGAGCGGCAATGCCACCATGGAGTG
The DNA here is from genome assembly GCA_035644775.1 of Chitinophagaceae bacterium. Lineage (GTDB taxonomy): Bacteria > Bacteroidota > Bacteroidia > Chitinophagales > Chitinophagaceae > Flavisolibacter. Next base: position 2,574 of record DASQNW010000422.1, read on the forward strand.
ATTCTTAAAATAGTTGCTACAAACATCTGCGGCAGCGACCAGCACATGGTGCGAGGTAGAACCACAGCTCCTGAGGGCCTGGTGCTGGGGCATGAAATAACGGGTGAAGTAATTGAAAAAGGGAGGGATGTTGAGTTCATTAAGGTAGGTGATATTGTTTCTGTTCCTTTCAATATCGCCTGCGGCAGATGCCGTAACTGTAAAGAAGGGAGAACAGGCATTTGCCTGCATGTGAACCCTGCAAGGCCCGGTGCAGCTTATGGATATGTAGATATGGGTGGCTGGGTAGGTGGACAGGCACAATACGTGATGGTGCCTTATGCCGACTTTAATTTATTGAAGTTCCCTGACAGAGAGCAGGCGCTGGATAAGATCAAAGACTTAACCTTGCTTTCCGATATATTCCCCACGGGCTATCATGGTGCTGTCTCTGCCGGTGTGAGACCCGGCTCTATTGTATATGTTGCCGGTGCGGGGCCTGTAGGTTTGGCCTGTGCCGCCTCCTGCCAGTTGTTAGGCGCTGCCTGTGTTATCGTGGGCGACCTAATTCCTGAACGTTTGGCACAAGCAAGAAGCTTTGGCTGCGAAACGGTTGACCTGCGTAAAGACACGCCGCTTGCCGAGCAAATAGCTGCCATAGTAGGCGTACCCGAAGTGGATGCCGCCATAGACTGCGTAGGATTTGAAGCCCGCGGCCATGGTCATAATTGTTCGCATGAGCATCCGGCAACTGTATTGAATTCTGTGATGGAAGTGACCCGTGCCGGAGGTGCCATTGGCATACCTGGCCTTTATGTAACCGGCGATCCTGGTGCTGCCGACGACAATGCAAAAATTGGAATGCTGAATATCCGCATTGGTTTGGGCTGGGCAAAATCACATTCCTTCTTTACAGGACAATGCCCGGTTATGAAGTACCACCGCCAGTTGATGCAGGCGATCCTTTATGAAAAAATACAGATTGCAAAAGCCGTAAACGTGCATGTGATTACCTTAGAGGACGCACCCAATGGTTATAAAGATTTTGATAAAGGTGCTGCAAAAAAATATGTGCTCGATCCGCATGGCATGGTGCCTGCATAAGAATTATAGCATCTGGTTTTTCTTTTCCAGAAGATCTCCCTTTGGATTGTATGGCTGTCTTTGGGCGGTAGAGCTAAAAGGGGACGCCCTAATACATTACCAAGAGTGACAAGTAAGGCGTTACCCTGCCGGAGGTATACCTAACGGTCTTGCTATTGACTCCACAATACCTTAGCTAACCTTTATGTTCGTTTAAGAATTAGTCGGATCAGATGGTTACTTGAGGAGCAAGAAAGACGTCAG
>DASQNW010000423.1:0-4909 GCA_035644775.1 Chitinophagaceae bacterium
CGCAAATTTACAGAATTGTAGCCACGAATTCTATACACATTAACTATATGTTTGAAGTTCCAGCTTAACAAAATGTCTACTTTATTTATTGTCGCAGTTGCTATGTGAATACAGTCATCTATACTTGTATTCCCAACAACACCTTCTGCAATGTAGGTGTTGGCAAGTTTCAAACCCTCAGGTGTTACTGAAGGCACTTCTTTATGTTCGCCTTCTATGTTTTCAAAAAAGTTTTTCACTCGTTCTGGCGCACAGGATATTTCGGTTTCGGTCAAATCTGAATAAACGCAAATAATTTGTCCTAAAGAAACCTTTTCAAAAAGCAGCATGGTCTCCCTTTCAAATTCGGTGTCATAAATTCCGCCAAAAACCGAAGTATCAAAATAAAAGCGCTGTTTCATAAAGTGAAGTTATAGATCTGAATTGCTCTTCAGTTTATTTAGCTGTCGCTTTACGCTTGCGTCAACCAATGGAGAGTAAAAAATACGAGAGCGTTGGGTCCACTTTGAGGTAGCCAAAGTTTATGGAACCATGTAACTTAGTTCACTACTTTATTGGCACAGCTGCTGCTGGCAAATGCTTCGGGTTTTGCTTTAAAGGCAAATCCCATCCCGAGAATATATCCCATAGCTTCCCGTAAAGCATCGTTGCTTTTGAAATTGGGGTTGGTGTTGATGTCGGCATGCACTTCCATGTCAACATTATATAAAGTAAAAAGATTGCATAGTTCATATGCAATCTCTATACTCTTCGCTACTTCTACAAGCATGCGTTCTTTTATGCTGTATTGCTGCCGCGTTTTTTCGTTGTGGATGAACATGAAGCCTCCATGTCCTTCACGTAAAAAAACAATTACGGTAGCAAATTCTGTTTCAGATCCTTTTACCTGTGAGTCCGTTCCAATGCAGACTTTTAATTTGTAACCAGCAGCGCTCTCCCGCTTTATAACATGTTCTACCGCGTGGTAGATGGGGAGGTCGAGTGGTTCGCCATTAAACTTTCTCCAACGCATATGAAAAGAGGTTTTCCTAAGTTATAGAAAAACCTCTGGGTTACCAAAAGGGCACGGATTATGGTAGTGTTAATATGCTCTATTGCTTCATGAACTTTTCAACGTATTGATCGCTGCCTTTCATAAAGCGGATTAAATACGTTCCAGCAGGCAGGTAATTGGTGATGATGGTACTGCTGCCTTCTGTTACCTGGCCTTTCGAAACAGTTCTTCCATTGTAATCGTTTACAGAATAAGTATATGCAGCCGGACTTGAAACAAAAAGTTCGTTACCCCGAATGAGGTTGCTCACCAGCCTGGGCCTGCTCGCGTTTCCATTGCTTCTTAATGCAACTACATTGGTATAAAACTGCTGTTTGTTTTCAAGTGTCACTTGCAGGCGATAATATATTGTGCCCACTTTTTCAGGGTGATATTGATACTGGTTTGAAGAAAGATCAACATCAGCTGCAAGTGGAGTAAAATCTTTCCCGTTGTGTGAGAACTCCAGCATTTGCTTTACAATTCGTTCTTCTGAAACAACATCCCACGCCATCTTATGAAATCCGTTTTCTACCACACCATTCATTTGCAGCTTCTGCACCGGCAAAACATAAGTAGGTATTTCTTCTACTTCTAACGCATAAGCACCGAGGCTTCCATAGTCGGATGCATATTGGTTGCCGGTAGCATCAACCAACACGTAATACGTACCAGGATTAAGTGTGGTATCAATGGATACACTTAATGCCTGTGCAGGGTTGTAGGTGTTGATCTCTGTTTTAGATTGGTCGTACAATTGCACCATCAGGTCAAGGTTTGATCCGTTATCGCCGGAGCCTACGCTTGCAGGTAAGGCATTTAACTTGATCCTTCTTGATGTATTCAGGGTAAAAGTAAACAGGTCTTTATCCGTGTTGGATGTGATAGTACCGTCAATTTTTGACGTGTTGTTGGTGAACGTCATTGAGCTTGCTGTTGCAAAGGATTCAGTATAATCATCACTGCGCAAAACAATGCCGTTGGTGCTGTTGGTGATTACTGATATATCAGGCTGATTGTTGGCGCAGCCGAAAGGATTTGGACCATTGTGCCAGGTAGTGAAGTTGCGGTTGTAGCCTACACCCATGATCGGTGCCCAGCTGATGTCGCCACTGCCCACTCCATAATTATAGCTGCTCACCAGATTGCAGTTGGCATCGTAGCTTGCCTGGTGGCGTAATCCCAATGTGTGGCCAGCTTCGTGAGCACCTGCTTCAGCACATTTTTTTGCGCTATAGCTTAAGAGCTTTGAAAAAACAAAGCAGGGCGTATTGTCGCCCCAGGTAAATGAACCGGTATAAGCCACACCACCTGCATTATTACCATACCATTCGTTGGTGATGGTAAATATCACACGCATTCTTTTCTTCGAAGGTGCCTGCCAATATTTTGTTGAATCTGTTGTTACATTGATCTGAAAAGGACGGTAGTCTTCTGAAATTCGGTTATACACTTCAGTTACCTGCGCTGTTGTGAGCCCTGAAGGCGCACATACAATGGGTCCGCTGCTGTTCCAGCTTGTACCATTCAGCGTGTGCCCGTCGAAATCAAGAAAGATAACAGGAGCTGCTGAAGAATAACTGCTATAAACCGGAACCTGTGCAACGCTGTTCAAAGCACCTGTCATTGAAAGTGCCAGAAGCAGTGATGTATAAAGGATTTTCATGTGGGATGGATTAAGGTTTTCAGGGGACAAAGGATGTAACAGGTTATTTACTCATCATACAGGTCGTAAGCATTTTTTTTGATCAGGTAATATGCACCTTCTTCCATCGCTAATTCATACGCATCCCCATGTTTGAAGCTCATGATCCTGCCTCTGTAGGAAAGGGTGTTATTTTCATTGATAAGGCGGCTGAGCGTGAAGGCAGCTCCTGAAAACATCGGAGATTTGATAACGATGCTTTTTACATTGGCCATCACATCTTCTGCTTTAGAAACTACGGTGCCCTGGAAATTGAAACTGCGATTGAAAGATAGCGTGACGCTTTTTCCAACTTCAAGATCAAAGATGTTGGTGAAGTCATCCATCTTCAGATGAATGCGTTCGGGGAGCTCTCTGAATAATTTAGGTTTGTTGAAATCGTACTCGTTTACCGGGTCTTTCAACTGTGCTTTGGCATCTTGGGCAGAAGCGGGAATCATGCCCATACAAAGAACGATGCAAAAAGCGATGGCTTTCAGGATTTTCATTTGGGTACTTAGGGTTAAAAGTTAGTGCTAACTTTTATAAACGGATCATCATTTCACACGCACGTGCGTGCAATATTTAAAAATACCTCTAAGGCTACAAGTACCCGGGAAACATTTTAGAAAGAATAAGTGATACTACTCACTAAAGGATATGAGTAATCGAAAAACTACATCACTGTAATAGAACAAATACGATCAATACTGGCCTGTACTTAACATTACCAGTGTGCAACCCACTACTGGTTCTATGCCGTTGTCTTTTACTTGTTTCATCAGTTCTTCGTTTTCAGTGCCGGGGTTAAAGATCACCCGGTTCGGTGATAGTTCAAGAATGTAATCGTAATACTCCCTCTGATTAGTGGGGTTCAAATAAAGGGTAATGGTATGAACATTCCCTACCGGAAGATGATCTTTTACTATGTCCACATCACCTACTTTGCCTGTTCTTTTACCAATTGCAACGACAGGGTGATTGTTTTGACGCAACTTTTTCACTGCGAGATAACTATACCGTGACGGGTTATCAGAAGCTCCTAAGACTATTGTTTTTTTGCCTTCGTCCATATACATCGTTTTCTGCCTAAGCCATGCAAAGGCTGTGCCTCAAAAAGGTTGCCCATGAGTCTTGCGGATCACTGTTTTGGCGAGAAATGGAAATTCTTTAAATAGGTTCACAAAAGCATTGCTCATTCGTTCGGCGCCAAAAAAACGCTGGAGTAATCTGCCGGTTTTCAACCGATTGGCAAAGTGACGATTCCAATCAGCCTTATATGACGATTCCACTGCAGATCGAGAGCTGCTGCCTGCCAGAAAATGGCTGATGTTGTTTGCTGCCAATAGCCCGGCGTGCAGCGCCATACTCATGCCATTGCCACACAGCGGCGTGATCATGCCGGCTGCGTCACCCAGCATCAACACGTGGTTTTCAACAACGGGCTTTTTGCTGAAACTAACCTGTGCAATGGTGATTGGAAACCCATCAATGATTTGCGCCTGATCAAAGATTTTCCTAAGTGCGGGATTCCTGAATAACACTTGTTTTTCCATGTCAGCAATCGAGTTGTTGCTGACCTTTAGGTTTGCTGCGGTGGTGAGGTAACAAAGACAGTATACATCGCCTTCAATTTTTGAAATCCCGCAGTAACCATCCCGGAAGTTGTGCAAGGCAATCAACTGCGCTGGCCAGGTTGTTTTTACGTGGTATTTCACAGCGATGTAGTTGTTCATGCGGTGCTCACTGTCATGCACAAACGATCTTTTCCACTTTACGTCAAGGTTGCTCCTTTTGCCAAAAGCAGCACAACAAACGGCGGCGCTAATGTGCTTGAAAGAAGGATCACCTTTTGAAGTCAACTGAAGTTGAAAATTGTCATTTTCGAAGTGCACATTGTCTACTCTTGTGTGCTCGAGCAACAACACACCGCACTCCCGGGCACGGAGCGCCATCATTTCATCTAACTTATATCGGCTGATGCCAAATCCACCCAAAGGCAATGGTGTAGTAAAGGATGTGCCATTAGGTGCTGTAAGCTGGAGTTCTGTAATGTGGGGCAACTGCATGCTTGTAAGAGGGATCCCGAGACGTTCCAAAAAGTTCCAGGATTCCATACTAATATATTCTCCGCATACCTTGTGGAAAGGGTACCCTTCTTTTTCAAAAACGACTACTTTATAGCCTTGGCT
>DASQNW010000424.1:0-3191 GCA_035644775.1 Chitinophagaceae bacterium
ACCCCAAAAAGTTAAGACACTATAAAGGCTCTCTTATCGATATTGGACATATGGGCGATGAGTCGTTTGCAATACGAAGAATTCCTTACTTTACCAGTGGCTACTAACTTATTTGGAATGAACGTCTGTGCGAAAAGGTGAAGCAGGCAGACCTTCCTTATTATACAGGTTAACATCGTCGGGATTGGCTGCCCAACCATAGCGAACAGCTATTGGCTCTTTTACATCATCGCTCCAAACGACTACAGTATTACCATCTAAAGCAGCTTTTGCCCAGACGAATTTTTTGTCTTCACCAGCAATTGCAAAGCCCTTTAAATAGCCATATTTATCTTTCACCATCAAGCCGGAGCCGGTGTGGTTAAAACTGAGTCTTATCTTATCTCCTTCAATCTTCATTGATTGGTACACAGGACCGGAGTGAACGATATCTTCTCCATAAGCAACTTTCCGAGCTGCAATAGCTAATCTTTTACCAACGTCTTGTTTGTTTCGCGGGTGAACATCTTTACTACCAATATCAATGGTAACAGCCATGGCTGCATTGTCTACGGCAGATAATGTTTTTAATTGAGCCTCACGTAACAGAGCCCACTTGCTCTCTTCTGGTTTAACAGGAGGAGACAGAACTGTAGAAAGCTGTGCAAAAATGAACGGTATCTTTTGTTGCCATTGTGCACGCCAATCTTCAATCAGACCCGTAAAAAGGGGCAGGTAGTCCTCAGCACGGTTTACATTGGCTTCTCCCTGATAGAAAATCACTCCTTTCAAACCAAAGTTTGTCAGTGGGGCAATCATTGAATTATAAAGTACCGTAAGCTCACTTGCGTTTTCATCGGGAGCATTTGGCGGCCATCCTGCAGTATAGTCGCCATCATCCCCTGATCTGTACATCCAATCACCTTGTAATGGAATAACAGTGTCACCAACTTTAAGATGCATTTCATCATGCTTACCCTCTATGCCACCATCACCACCAAAATCAACTATTCTTGTTGCAATGATGTTTTTTCCTGCTCTCAATAATGTAGAAGGTATGGTGTATTCTCGCAAACTTCTACCTTGCTTTCCCCCGATAAGAACACCGTTAAACCAGGTGCTGTCCATATCATCGGGGCGACCTAACATAAGTGAAGCAGGTTTGCCGGCATGCTGCTGATCTACGACAACCTCTTTCCGAAACCATACAGAGCCATCATAGTCAGGCAGGACCGAATATTCCCATAAGCCAGGCAAGGATATTTTTTTCCAGTTATTGTCATTCAAATCGACTTCATGCCATTTTTGTTCTCCAAAGCCTTTGTCCTTTGCTATGTTCTTCTGCGACCACTCTTTCAATCGACGGTCAAATCTCTCCTGCAGGCCACTCCTCGATAGCGACTGCAATTCTTGCAAAGCATTCTTGTATGCAGGCAATTTTTTCAACGCTTCGGGGCTCATCCAGGCTTCCGCAGGTGTCCCGCCCCAGTTGGAGGAAAGCAGACCAATAGGCACGTTGTATTGCCGGTAAAGTTCACGTCCAAAGAAATATGCAACAGCTGAAAAGTCAGCTACAGTAGCAGGGCTGCAATGCTGCCACCCCTGATTGGTTTCAACATCATCTTTCAAAGAATAACTCAGAATCTCTTTCACTTTATACAACCTAATGTTCGGGTAATTTGCGGCTGCAATTTCTTGTTGATGATTATCAACTCCCCAGGACAATTTCCATCCCATGTTCGACTGGCCGCCGCACAACCATACGTCGCCTACCATTACGTCTTCCAAAACAATGGTATTCTTTCCTTTAACTGTTAACGTAAATGGTCCACCGGCTGCAATCGGCTTCAACTCTATTTTCCACCTGCCCTTTATGTCTGCTTTAGCTGTTAGTTTTTGATTTAGGAATAAAACCTGCACTACTTCATTTTTATCTGCCCACCCCCAGATATTGAGTTTCACATCGCGTTGAAGTACCATATGGTCGCCTACAAGCGCCGGCAGGCGCACTTTAGCAGATGCTGAAAAACTTACAATAAATAATAATGATAGAATGAAGGCTGGTTTCATTATTTTGATAGGTTTTTGCAATACAAACGCGGTTGTATAAAACTCAAATGATTGCTTGCAAAATTCCGGATATTTTAAAGTGTGCTGTTCTACTATCTTAACCTGGTGCTATACTATTTCAGCATCCATCTGGTTAACATACTACATAGATTGGCTAAGTAGGTGTATAATCAGGAGACAGAATTCGCCCAACTTTATAAAGGGCTTTTTTTAAGCGGTGCACGGGAACCAATGTGGCTGATGAAAAAGGGCTGAGGAGATGCAGAATCAAGAGTTTTTCTCATATAGCATAGCATCGTGCGCCCCTTCTTTCCAGAAGGGGCTTTTAGAAACTTTTTGTAGGGGAACTGATCTGGAACTGCGTCTATAGTATGTCTGTTCATAATTTTGAAGTCTTTCTCCAATGTAATCCTCCTGTATAATTCAAAAGCAATACAAGGAATCGCTCATGGAAAGAACTTCTTTCTTTGTGTTTTAAATAATCTTTGATTACAAAAGGTTCTCGAATAGTATACTCAGGGAATTTTTTGGTCTTAATTGAATGGTCTATTTACATTAAGATCCAAGCCATCTAATCTCTCAAGAATGAAACTGAAATTTTTACCAGCCCTGCTTTTTATCACGGTTGTATTTTTCTTTCATTGGGGTTGCACCCGCACAAAGAAAACGGTGGGTGGGCAACATAATTCTGTCCAGATTGACGATGCTCTTTTTCGTGAGCATGTTCGATCCTCCGATCCAAAAACGCCTGACGAAGAGTTGCTTTCCTTCCAGCTTCCGGCGGGTTTTGAAGTTTCGCTCTATGCTTCCGAGCCCTTGATCGGAAAACCGATCAACATGAACTTTGATGCAAAAGGAAGATTGTGGGTGACGCAGTCTTTTGAATACCCTTTTCCAGCAGAACCCGGAAAGGGAAGTGACAAGATTACTATTCTTGAAGACAAGAATGGCGATGGGAAAGCAGAAACATTCACCCACTTTGCCGATTCGCTGAACATTCCCATCGGTATACTGCCCGTTGCAGGAGGCGCCATAGCATACAGCATTCCATTTATATATCAGTTCTTTGATAAGGACGGAGATGGCAAAGCCGAAAGCAGGAAAGAGTTGATTGGGCCGTTTGGCTTTAAGGACACACACGG
>DASQNW010000425.1:0-14501 GCA_035644775.1 Chitinophagaceae bacterium
GTGCCTGTTAATGGTGTATATACCGATCGGCAAAAACAAGTTTATAATACTTGTTTACACCTACACAATTACGCAAAGACTCTTTTAAAACCCGGTATTTCAATAATGGACTATACAGAAAAAGTGGGTGAAGAAGCCACACAGCAATTATTGAAAATAGGCTTATTGACTGATTCCGATGTAAGTAACGAAGACGCTGAGAACAGGGCATATCGAAAGTATTTATATCATGGCATATCGCACCACCTGGGCCTGGATGTGCATGACCTTGGAACCAGAACTGAACCCCTACAGGCGGGCATGCTGTTGACGGTAGAACCGGGTATTTATATCGAAGAAGAAGGCATAGGAATTCGAATTGAGAACAACGTATGGATCACTGAACAGGGAAATGTAGATTTGTTTGAGGGCATTCCCATAACGGCTGACGAGATTGAACAAGTGATGAAAACAGCCAGGTCGTAAGTTAGAAAGCCTGTAAAACTTCAGATGAATACAAAAGCTTCAGCATGTCAGAAAAGGTAAAAACACAAGCCAACACCCGGTCACTTTCAATACTCGCACAGGTTCCTAACTTATTTACACTGCTCAACCTGGTCTTCGGCTGTATCGCTATAATCTTTATTCTCCAAACAGGTGAAACCATTGTTTTAATGGATAATGGAGGTGCCACACAGGTCAACCTCCCTGAAAGAATCTGGTGGGGTTCACTCTTCATATTCGCAGCCGCTACCGCTGATTTCCTGGATGGATTCCTTGCGCGTATGCTTCGGGCACATTCTGAGTTAGGCAAACAGTTAGATTCCCTTGGCGATGTGGTTAGCTTCGGTGTAGCTCCCGCAATGATATTGTATCAGTTGCTTCGAATAGGGTATGCACAGGAGGAAAACGGCCTGGATGTTTCCATGATAGCGCTGATGCCTGCATTTATTTATGCAGCGGCTGCCGCCTGGCGGCTGGCAAAATTCAATTTGGCTGACAACCAGTCGTACAGCTTCAGAGGAGTGCCAACTCCGGCTGCGGGCTTGCTCATAGCTTCTTTTCCATTGATTATCTGGTACCAGTATTTTAATATTCAAACTTTATTCATTAATAAATGGCTGTTGTATGCAGTTATTTTTGCACTTAGCTATTTAATGATTTGCAACCGCACCTTCATGGCCATCAAGTTCACCGACTTCTCCTACAAAAACAATCTCCTGAAATATTTATTGCTGTCGATAGCATTGGTAGCTGTTGTATCACTGAAGTGGCTGGCTGTCCCGATCATCTTCATAATTTATTTGATAATGTCGGTATTTTCAAAGGTGCCCGAGAATATTATCAGTGGTAAGGATGTGCAAAATAGTAACCTGATATAAGGTGATCATTTCTTACGTTTGCGGCAAAATTTTCCGCAACATGCTCTTCACAATTCAGGTTAAAGTAATGCCTTTGAAAGAATTGCTTGATCCACAGGGAAAAGCTGTTTTAGGAGGCTTGAACAATCTGGGATTAAGGTCCGTGCAGGATGTTCGAATCGGCAAAAATATCACTCTGCAAATAGAAGCCGCTTCAGAAGAGGAAGCCCGTTCACTTGCTGATGAAGCAAGTAAGAAGCTGTTGGCAAACCCTGTGATGGAATACTTTGAGCTGTCTGTTGGTTGAGTGTCAAAAGTCTGAAGCAGCTTTCATAATCACAACATTTTCATGCTCTATCTTGTACCTACGCCAATCGGGAATTTGAAAGACATTACGCTGAGGGCTTTGGAAGTGCTGCAGCAGGTGGATGTAATTTTGGCGGAGGACACCAGGACGTCTTCAAGGCTGCTGAATCACTATCAAATACAAAAGCCTCTTAGCCCTTATCATCAGCACAACGAGCACAAAGTGTTACAACACCTGGTAGATCAATTAGTATCTGGAAAAACAATGGCAGTGATTACTGATGCGGGCACACCCGGCATTTCTGATCCTGCTTTTCTTCTGGTGCGGGAATGCATTAAAAACGAAGTGAGAGTTGAGTGCTTGCCTGGAGCAACGGCGTTTGTGCCAGCCTTGGTAAATAGCGGCCTCCCAATTCACAGCTTCGTATTTGAAGGATTTCTGCCTCTGAAGAAAGGGCGTCATACAAAGCTTACCAGGCTTGCGGTAGAAGAGCGGACGATAGTATTATATGAATCGCCCGTTCGTCTTGTGAAAACATTGAAAGAGCTATCCACGTATTTGGGTGAAGATCGGTTGTGTAGTGTAAGTCGTGAGCTGACAAAGCTTTTTGAAGAAACCCACAGGGGTACTTTGAAGGAAGTAGCTGAATATTTTTCTTCAAAAGAAGTTAAAGGTGAGATCGTATTGATTGTAGGGGGGAAAGAATAATTTTCTTTGTACCGCAACATCAAAAAATATTTTATGGCACGTATGCACCTATTGCTGTTCTGTATCTTTTTTTCAATCAGCTCGTTTGCCCAGATCAGAGAAATACCGGAGGAGGTAAAAAGAGCATTTGAATCGCAATACCCGATGGCAGAAAACGTGGAGTTTAAAGACAATCTGTTGAATGTTCACATCTATTTCGAATTGAATGGAGAAAAGATGATGGCCATCTATAATAACAAAGGAGCTTGGAAGAATACTGAAAAGGAATGGAGTTATGATAAGCTTTCGCAGGAAGTGAAAGATGGTTTTGAAAAAAGCAAGTTTGCTGAATGGAATGTGACAGAGACAAAGATTATTCAACAGCCCGGAGGCACTGAAAGGATCAGGATTAAAGCAGAAAAGAATGATGTAAGCAAGCGGTACCTGTTCTTCAATAAATCGGGAAGACTTACAGGTGATGCTATTACTCTTTAATCTTTCTGATTTAGTTAAGAGCCGTCGGCCAGCAACTTAGGTAACCATTATGAAGGGAATTTTTTTATTCATATCGTGTCTTGTTTCACTCGTTCTTTCGGCACAGAATAGTCGATGGCAGCAGCGGGTGAAATACACCATGAACATTGATATGAATGTTCAGACGGATCGCTACACCGGAAAACAAAGACTTGAATATTCTAATAATTCGCCCGATACGCTCGATAGAGTATTTTACCATTTGTATTGGAATGCGTTTCAACCGAACAGCATGATGGATGTGCGAAGCCGCCGGCAAGGCACCATCATTCTGGGGAAGAACAGGAGTGGGGAAGACGTGGCAGATTGGGACCAGCGGGTTGAAGATAAAATTGCTACCCTCAAAGAGAATGAAGTCGGATTTCAAAAAGTATCCTCTCTAAAAATGGATGGTCGGCCTCAACAGCTGAAAGTGCATGAAACTATTCTTGAAGTGAAGCTTGACCGGCCCATTCTTCCCCGTTCTAAAGTTGTTTTCGATATGGACTGGGAAGCGCAGGTGCCACTTCAGATCCGCCGTAGCGGCAGGGATAATCCCAATACGCAAGTGCGGTACACCATGACGCAGTGGTTTCCAAAAATAGTTGAATATGACGAAATGGGCTGGCACCCTACACCTTATGTAGGGCGGGAGTTTTATGGTGTATGGGGTGACTATGACGTGAGTATATCAATAGATAAAAGCTATATACTGGCTGCGTCTGGCTACCTACAAAATGCCAATCAGATCGGCTATGGTTATGAAGACAAAGGCGTAAAGCCAGCACGTTCGGCAGGATCAAAACTCACCTGGCGTTTTTCGGCTCCCAACGTGCATGATTTTGCGTGGTCTGCTGATCCGGACTATCAGCACCTGGTGCGTCAAATCCCTAACGGGCCTGCTATTCACGTACTCTATAACAGAGTTGGCGCTGAAAATGAAGACGAGAGGTGGAAAGAAATTGCCGATGCCGCAGTAGTGGTCTACCCGTTCATCAAAAAGAACTTTGGCGACTACCCTTACAAACAATACTCGTTTGTACATGGAGGCGACGGAGGTATGGAATACCCAATGATCACCATGCTTGCAGGCTCGAGCCTCGGTACCGCCTTTCACGAGTGGATGCACATGTGGTATCAGATGATGCTGGGAACAAACGAATCTCTGTACGGCTGGATGGATGAAGGTTTTACAGAATATGCAACTAACCTTGTAGAAGAATATTACCGGCAACAAGTAACAAGAAAACGAATAGCCAATAACCCTGCTGAACTGCGCAAGTCAGATTCACTGGCTATGAACACATTGCCAAGATACCAGGCACCAAACTATGGCGGCTATTTCAACCTGGTAAAGAGCGGCAAGGAAGAGCCGATGAGTACACATGCAGATCATTTCAACACCAACTACGCGTACAGCAATGCAGCGTATTCCAAAGGAGCGGTTTACCTCGAGCAATTGGGGTATGTTATAGGTGCTGCTGCAAGGGACAAACTGTTGTTGGATTATTACCGGCAATGGAGATACAAGCACCCCACACCCACAGATTTTATCCGAATCGCGGAGAAAAATAGCGGGATAAAGTTAGACTGGTACAATCAATATTGGCTGAATACGACAAGCACTATCGACTACGGCATAGATAGCTTGTGGGAAGCAAATAATGCCACCAACGTCCGGTTGAAGAAGCTAGGACAGATGCCCATGCCGGTGGACATTAGAATATCATTTAAAGATGGAACCACTGAATGGCACTACGTGCCCATGTACCTGATGTTTGGTGAAAAACCTGCAGAAGAGGGGCAAGCTCCCAGAGTTGTATACGAGTCGTGGAAGTGGACACACTCGACTTTTCAAGTGCAAACGAAGAGGAAGCTTACGGACATTACGGCTGTTGAAATAGATCCCAGCCAGCGGATGGCCGATATTGACCGGAAAAACAACAGGTTAGAGTTAAAATGGTAGTGGATTAAGGAAGTTCGTGAAAAAAGTTCTTCCTGATTGCTTCAATTAGTTCTGTTTTCGTTATCGGCGTGCCCATAATTTTATTATATCCTTTGGCATCCACAAGAAATTCGCTGCGAATTATTTTTATTAACTGACCATTGTTAATTTCAGGGATCAGTACTTTTTTAAAGTTGTGAAGGATCTCACTCAGGTTTTTTGGAAATGGACGAATGTAGCGCAAGTGAGCATGAGCCACGCTATAACCTTGCTGCAGTAGCTCTTCTACAGCTGTTCTGATCACCCCATAGGTAGAGCCCCAGCCTAATACCAAAACTTCTCCTTTCTCTGGCCCATTGTCTATGGTTTGCAAAGGAATATTGTTAGCTACCTTGTCTACTTTTTCCTGCCGGATCTTCACCATCAGCTGGTGGTTCTCTGGGTCGTAACTTACATTTCCTGTGATATTTTCTTTTTCTAATCCACCAATGCGGTGTTCCAATCCGGGAGTTCCCGGCACCGCCCAGGGCCGAACCAGGTTTTCATTGCGCTTGTACGGCTGAAACTTGTCTTCGTCGTGGCCAAGCTCTGTTTTGAAGCTTACATGTATGGGATTGAGCTGGTCGGATGAAGGATATTTCCAGGGCTCTGCACCATTTGCAATATACCCATCACTTAGAAAAATAACCGGCGTCATGTGTTCTACCGCTATTCTTACCGCCTCGTAGGCGGACTCGAAGCAGTCGCTTGGAGTTGCAGCTGCAACAATCGGCATCGGCGATTCTCCATTTCTGCCATAAAAAGCCTGCAATAGGTCGCTTTGCTCAGTTTTAGTGGGCAATCCGGTAGATGGTCCGCCCCGCTGCACATCAATAATCACGAGAGGAATTTCAAGCATTAGTGCCAATCCCATGGCTTCCGACTTCAGCGCCATTCCCGGCCCGGAGGTGGTGGTGATACCCAGATGGCCGCCATAGCTGGCTCCTATCGCCGCTGTTATTCCAGCGATCTCGTCTTCTGCCTGAAAAGTGCGTACCCCGAAGTTTTTGTGTTTGCTAAGTTCATGTAAAATGTCGGAGGCGGGAGTGATGGGGTAGGTGCCCAAAAACAGTTGTAATCCGCTCTTCACCGAAGCAGCAATCAAGCCATACGCAAGCGCCTGGTTTCCCATGATGGAGCGGTAGCTACCTGCTTCAATGCTGGCACGCTCCACTTTGTATTGGGTGGTAAATGTTTCAGTAGTATCGCCGTAATTGTAGCCAGCTCTAAGCACCTTGATGTTGCTTTCGAAGATTTCTTGTTTCTTAGAAAACTTTTCCTCCAGAAATTGTTCTGTACTGCGCATATCACGGCCATACATCCAATAAAGAAAGCCAAGCACAAACATGTTTTTAGCTCTGTCTTTCTCTTTAGTTCCAAGGGGAGATTCTTTCAAAGCCTCACGGGTCATTTTTGTTATATCCATTTTGATCACCTCATACCCTTCGAGGCTCCCGTTCTCAATGGGGTTTACACCGTCCGGGTAATTAGCAAGGCGTAGGTTTTTAGCATCAAAACCATCGGTATTTACAATGATTTTCCCGCCCTTTTTTAAATGTTTCAAGTTTGTTTTCAGGGCAGCTGCGTTCATCGCCACCAGCACATCCCAGCTGTCACCCGGCGTGTGAATGCTTTCACTCGAGAAGCGGAGCTGATAGCCGCTGACGCCGGGAAGCGTACCTTGTGGTGCTCTGATCTCAGCCGGAAAATCAGGAAAGGTAGAAAGGTCGGCACCTAAAAGAGCGGTGTTATTGGTAAACTGGGTACCTGTAAGCTGCATACCATCACCACTGTCGCCGGCAAACTTTATCACTACGTCACGAAGTACTTCCTGCTTACGAACCATAAAAAAATTTGGCTGCAAAATTAGCAGTATTGCTTTAGACCTCGTGTTATAGTGTTGTCAAGTGTGTGGCTCATTTAGGCAGTCTTGTTGGCCAGCTGTCCGCAGGCGGCGTCGATGTCTTTGCCCCGGCTTCTTCTAAGGCGGGCATTCACCTTGTGCTTTTCCAGGTGAGCCATGAACTGCAGCATTTTTTCTTCAGAAGGCTTTTCAAACTTTGCAAAGTCTATTGGATTATATTCAATGATATTTACCAGGTCAGCAGGCACTTGCCTGTATATTTTTATCAGTTCGTCTGCGTCTTTATTGCTATCGTTAAAATTATTGAACAGAATGTATTCTAACGTGATCTCGTTTTTGGTCTGGCGATAAAAGTGATTCAGCGCTTCTGTAAGGGCCTTCAGGTTGTTGGTTTCGTTAATAGGCATGATCTCGTTGCGCTTTAGATCGTTAGCTGCATGTAGTGATAGGGCGAGCTTGAAGCGTACTTTGTCATCTCCCAATTGCCTGATCATTTTTGCCACCCCTGCTGTTGAAACCGTGATTCTTTTTGGGCTCATCCCCAGCCCATCTGCGGCAGTTATCCGTTCAACAGATCTAAGGACATTTTTATAGTTGAGTAACGGTTCCCCCATCCCCATGAACACAATATTGCTCAGTTTTTTTCCATATACAGTTTCTGACTGCTTGTTCAGCAATATCACTTCGTCGTAGATCTCATCGAACTCAAGGTTTCTTTTGCGCTCCATATAGCCCGTCGCACAAAACCGACAGCTCAATGAACATCCAATCTGGGAAGACACACAAGCAGTAAAACGAGTTTCAGTTGGAATGAGCACACCTTCACAAAGATGTCCATCATGCGTTCTGAAACGTGATTTGATCGTGCCGTCAGCACTATGTTGGCTGCCATCCACCGTTAGCGCAGGAAGTGTGAAATATTCACCAAGTTTTTGCCGCAGCTCTTTACTCAGGTTCGTCATTTCAGCAAAGCTGTGGGCATGCTTCTGCCACAGCCACTCCCAAACCTGGCGGGTGCGAAATTTCTTTTCTCCAATGGTTTCGAAATACTGCTCCAGTTCGGAAAGAGTAAAATGACGAATATTTTTCTGACCCGTTTTGATCATCGTGCAAAGATACCTTTAAGTAGAAAGCATGGACAGCGATAAAAGAGCAAGGAGGTATCTTTAACATCGTTTTCTTGACCCTAAAGTTATTTTATCGCATGAGAGATGTGTTTATCATCGATGCCGTAAGAACGCCGATTGGCAAATATGGAGGAATACTGAGTAGCGTTCGTCCGGACGACCTGCTGGCGCATGTTTTAAAATCACTATTGGCCAGGAATGCAGGTATTGATCCAGCGGATATCGAAGATGTAATTGCCGGTGACGCCAACCAGGCAGGCGAGGACAACCGTAACGTAGCTCGAATGGCTGCACTCATTGCAGGACTACCGGTAACGGTACCAGGGATTACTGTTAACCGACTGTGTGCTTCGGGGCTGCAGGCTGTAATGGATGGCGCAAGGCAGATCATGTGCGACGATGCGGAGCTCGTAATTGCGTGTGGTGTGGAAAGTATGAGCAGGGCTCCATTCGTCATCGGAAAAGCCACACAACCATTTCAACGCACAACAGAAGTGGTGGACACCACATTAGGGTGGCGGTTCATCAACAGCAAGCTTGCAGATGTGCATTATCCATACAGTATGGGTGAGACAGGCGAAAACGTAGCAAGGCAGTGGAGGATTTCAAGAGAGGCCCAAGATGAGTACGCATTTTACTCTCAAGAGAAATACTTCGCTGCACTAGAGGCTGGCAAATGGGCCGACGAAATAGTAGCAGTTGCGACGGATAACGATAAAGTAGCAGAAAGAGATGAACATCCCCGGAGGACCTCATTAGAGAAGCTGGCTTCACTAAAACCCGCTTTTGTGAAAGATGGAACGGTCACCGCCGGCAACTCGTCCGGAATAAATGACGGTGCTGCAGCCCTGTTGTTGGCTAGTTCCGAGATGGTTAAGAAATACCACCTTAGGCCTATGGCAAAAGTGATTTCGATGGCAGTAGCCGCGGTTGATCCCGCAATAATGGGGATGGGACCTGTGCCTGCTACCGAAAAGGCCCTGAAAAAAGCCAGCCTTTCCGTGGCTAATATCGAGTTGGTAGAGCTGAATGAAGCTTTTGCGTCACAGACGCTCGCTTGCATGCACGATCTTTCACTGCATAAGGAAAAGGTAAACGTCAATGGTGGAGCGATCGCTTTAGGCCATCCTTTGGGATGCAGTGGCGTGCGACTGTCAACAACCTTGTTGCACGAGATGAAACGGAGAGGTGGTAAATACGGGCTGGCTACTATGTGCGTAGGTGTCGGGCAAGGGGCAAGCATGATTTTTGAAAATTGTTCTTAAATGAAGACTGTCATTGCTGCCTTCCTTTTTCTTTTGGTGTCGTGTAACTCTTTACGGGGTTTGAAAAAACAAGACTTCTCATACGCTGGCAATAAGCACCTCTCGTTATTAGTTCCCAAAAAATTTAAAAAACAAGAATTTTTTTCCGATAGTGCGGGGAACCAGGCAAAGATCTATACGTATAGTGATGGTGCGGTGTTATATTTTGCCTATGGAGACAGTAGCAAGCAATACCAATATATCAGTCGTTCGATGAACATTCCGAAACAGCATCCCGGAGGCGGATGGATGTATAAAGGCCAGGACAGCACCCAGCTTTTTTGGAGAGAAGTGAACCTGCCTGGTTTTAAGTTTGGGTACTGGAATGTTTCATCCGGCAGAGAGATCAAGTTTGATACAGCAGTAAACCACCCAGTTTGGCAGAAAAAACGGTAATTGATTGAAGGCTTTGTGAACAAGTCAGGTTTAGATTCACATTGAAGCGATCACCTCCGGTAATTTATCGAAAGCAACTTGTTGCTGTTCTCCTGTTTTTAGCACCTTAAGATTACACATCCTCGTTTCGATTTCTTTGCTGCCGATGATTACAACAAGCGGAATGCATTTCTTCTCTGCATATTTAAACTGTTTGTCCATTTTTGCAGGCTCATGAAATATCTCGGCAGCAATGTTTGCGGCCCTCACTGCCTCCATCAGGATAAGGGCATTTTTACTTTCTTCTTCTCCTAAATTGAAAAACAAAACTTTTGTTGATTGCAATAAGCTTTGAGGAAAGAGGTCCAGTTCTTCCAGAACATCATAAATACGATCAACACCAAACGAAATGCCTACTCCAGGTACACCGGGTACCCCAAACAAACCGGTCAGATCATCGTAACGACCGCCACCGCCAATTGATCCGATTTTTACTTGCTGCGGCGCTTTCGCTTCAAAAATTATCCCCGTATAATAGTTCAGTCCGCGGGCAAGGGTAAGATCGACAGACAGGTTGATTTGTTTCTGCTTGTAACGGCTGGTTGAGAGCACATATTGCATTTCCTGGATACCCTTTGTTGCATTGTCAGAATTACCAAGTAAGCTTCTAATCCGATCCAGTTTTTCTTCATTGGTTCCGTCAATTTGAAGGTATTCTTCAATTGTGCTTACTTGTTCTATCGTCAATCCTTTCTGAAGCAATTCTTCTCGTACTTTTTCGCTCCCTATCTTGTCCAGCTTATCAATAGCAATGGTGATATCCACCATTTTGTTGGTGCCGCCACAGCATTCAGCTAGTGCCGCTAAAATTTTTCTGGAGTTTATCTTGAGCTCGTAATCGATTTTTAGAGATGTAAGTACCCGGTGATAGATTGTAACTAATTCCACTTCATTGATCAGCGAGTAACTGCCTACAACATCCGCATCGCATTGGTAAAACTCACGATAGCGTCCTCTTTGTGGCCGGTCTGCACGCCAAACCGGCTGCACCTGGTATCGTTTAAAAGGAAAACTTAGTTGCGCATGATTCATTGCAACATATCGTGCAAAAGGGATCGTAAGGTCGTATCGCAATGCTCGTTCAGTGACAAGCTTTGTATTCTTTCCCTCCAGAACTTTTTCGAAGGCTGCTCTCGCATCCTGCTGCTTTTGCGCATGATCAAGGCCGTTATTTAAAATCTTGAAAATGAGTTTGTCTCCCTCTTCACCATACTTGCCCAACAAGGTTTCCAGGTTTTCCATAGCGGGAGTTTCCAGCGGTTGAAAACCATACAACTCAAAAACAGTTTTGATAGTGTTGAAAATATATTCCCTTTTGCGAACCACTGCTGCTCCAAAGTCGCGGGTGCCTTGCGGAAGTGTAGGCTTGTTTGCTTTAGCAGCAACTTCAACGGGTTGTTTATTGCTCTCGTTCATTTCTTAAAGGCAAATGTATAGCTCTTTGTTGCGCATAGTGTTCAACAGCACAAATGTTACATAGCACCGTATTTGCTTACGATCACATCACAGGTCTTATCAATCATAGCGTACACCTCGTGGTAGCCAGGTTCTGGCCCGTACCACGGATCTGGTACTGAACTGTTTTCGCCTGGGTACAGCTCATTTAAAAAAAGATCTACCTTCTCTTCAGCATATTTTTCCCGTGCAATTGATTTTATTTCATCGAGTACATCTTCTGCCATCGCATAGATCTTGTCGTAACGGTCGAAATCCGCTTTTTCAAATTGTCGCGCTTTTTGATCACAGATGTTGATGCCGTTTAGCAGGGCCACTTTCTGTGACAACCGGTGAGGTGCTTCTCCAACATGGTAACCGTTCGTGCCCGCACTTTCAATTTGCCAATTTAGCCCGGCCTGCCTTGCTTTATGTTTCAATACTCCTTCCGCTAATGGACTGCGACAGATATTACCGAGACACACCATTAAAATTCTCATACGTTATTCTTGATGCTCACAAAAATAGATGATGATTACGGCAGATGCGCAGTGCACCAAAACGCAGAATTGAGGAAGTTTTACATTTGCCTGATGGACAAGAAAAAACCGGAAATAGATATTGTGAATGAGGTGTTGGAAGAGTGCATACTTGCATATCCTGTTTCTTCTTTTGTTATCAGCTTATACAAGCAATACCTGCAAAGAGGAAGTCTCAGTAAAAAACAATTGCAGGGTCTACATGGAAAAGCTTCGGCGATTAGCACATTAGCCCCCGCTAAACTAGCTACTTTAGAAGCGCTCATAAAAAAAATGCCAACACGGTTCAAATCAGAAGTGCCCCCCAACACACCGCTGTATGAAAAAGAAGAAAGTGCAGGAAAAATCATCAGTGAGATACTGGCACGATACCCGCAACATAAAAGAGTACTGTTCCTTAAATCAAAGTACGATAACAACGAGTCATTGACACCCGCGGAGATGTCGGACCTGAAAAGATTTCAACAGGTGTTGAAGTAATTGATTCCTTGAACGAACGTGTCCTTTGTCCTTACACGAGAAATCGTAGAACATGTTCCCAGGAGCTTTCAGGCGAGAATTAGTAGCCCTTACTCTACCTTCGGCTTTTAACAAGTATGAAACCTTTGTTAGAGTTATTATCAGAAACCACTGAATATTTAAGGACCAATGGAGTCAGCGAACCACCGGTAGTGGGAATTGTTTTAGGAACCGGACTGGGCAACATAGTGCAACACATCGAAGTAAAGAAGTCTTTTGCCTATGCGAATATTCCCAATTTCGTAGAAGCTACGGTGGAGTTCCACAAAGGAAGTTTGTTGTATGGTAAAATTCATGAAGTGCCTGTGCTTGCCATGCAGGGGCGTTTCCACTTCTACGAAGGCTACAGCATGCAGCAGATCACGTTTCCCATACGTGTCATGAAGGAATTAGGAATTCGGTATCTACTTCTGAGCAACGCTGCGGGAGGGATGAACCCGGAGTATAAAAGCGGTGACCTGGTAATTCTAGATGATCACATCAACCTATTGCCTGATAATCCTCTGCGGGGGATCGGTTATTCATTCGGCAATTTTTTTGTAGACATGAGCAAGCCTTATGATGCTTATCTGCAGGATCTATTAAAAGAATCGTTCGTAAAAGAGCAGGTTACACCAAAAAAGGGTGTTTATGTAGCTGTGATGGGTCCGAACCTGGAGACCAGGGCTGAGTACCGGTGGCTTAGAAATACTGGTGCCGACATGGTTGGAATGAGTACAGTGCCGGAAGTGATTGTAGCAAACCAGGTTGGTTTGCCGTGCGCTGCCGTTTCGGTAATTACAGATGAATGCGATCCGGACAATTTAAAACCTATAAACATTCAGGAAATAATAGATGTTGCAGGAAAGGCGGACAGGGTGTTGAGCAGGATTATGATTGACGTGGTGACGAAGTTAGGTCGTTCAAGTGCATAAGTTCAAGAGCTGAAGCGGTGACCTACAAATTAGGCAAAACCCCGATCGGCTGGCAAAACACGAGGTTTCTTCCACGCTACTTTCAAGCAGCCTCTTTCAGTGGAGGTCGCTGAACGCTCCTCGTGTGGCAAAAAGCTCTTAACAATCATGAGTTGCTGTTGCTGGCTATGATAATACACTTCCACGAAAAAGCCGTTTAGCTGGTACAAATCGATGATGAACTCTGGCTCCTGGCGGGTGTGGAGGTATACCCCGTCTTCCGACAGAACATCGGCTTGTTCGTGCTTGTCGAGTAAGTTAAACACCTGGAATGAGATCATGCGGCAATCGTTTGATAAAGGAAGATTAATTAAACAACAAGTATCCGCAAGATTTGTTTTGATGTTTTTTCCGTCCAGTGCAAAGCCAATGTGATTAAAGCCTGCCGTTTGCCAAATAATGCTGATCCTTAGGTTTTTATGTATAAATATTGTGCCATTAATAGAAGAAGCCCCGGTTAAGTAACTGCTAGTGCGGACTAAGGCCCACAAGGCCAGTCGGGTTAATTTTTCTGTCAAACGTTTTAACAGCCTATTTTCCCGCAAAACCACAGATCAGATTAAAAAAATTACAGTTTCTCCCCTACCTTTGCGCTCCATTTTGACTTTTTAAACCAAATTCAGGAAATGAACAATTATGAATTGATGGTGATTTTTACCCCTGTTCTGAGCGACGATGAGTTCAAAAACGCTCAGAGAAAATATGCTGCACTTGTCACCGAACACGGTGGTCAGGTTGTAGCAGAAAACCCGTGGGGACTAAAATCACTGGCGTATTCCATCCAGAAAAAAACCACGGGTTTATACTGGGTAGTGGAGTTTATTGCGCCATCCGACTTCAATGAGAAGCTGAAAGTGCAGCTTCTGCGCGACGAGAGCGTGCTCCGTCATTTGCTTACAAAGCTCGATAAATACGCCGTCGAGTACAACGAAAAGAAGAGAAGAGGCGTACCAACCGGAACTGAAAAAGCAGTGGAGGTATAACATGGCAAAAGCAAATGAAATAAAATATTTAACAGCCATAAAGACCGATAAACGTCAAAAGAAATATTGCCGTTTTAAGAAGTATGGTATCAGGTACATCGACTATAAGGATGTTGAGTTTCTCAAGAAGTTCTTAAACGAGCAGGGCAAGATGTTACCTCGTCGTATTACCGGCAACTCTTTAAAATACCAGCGCAAGGTGAGTGATGCGATAAAAAAGGCTCGTCAAATGGCATTATTACCTTTCGTTACCGATCTTTTAAAATAGAAACGTTTCCCTAATCCTGTCGCTCGACAGGAAACAGTGAAGCCTCTCATATCATTGGGAAAATAAAACAACATGGAAATTATTTTAGTACAAGACGTGGATAATCTTGGCGGCAGAAACGAGATGGTGAAAGTGAGAAATGGTTATGCCCGCAATTACCTTATTCCGCAAGGCCTGGCGGTAGAAGCCAATCCTTCCAACCGCAAGCAACTAGAGGAAAAACTAAAGCAAGTAAAGAAGAAAG
>DASQNW010000426.1:0-9336 GCA_035644775.1 Chitinophagaceae bacterium
TCATGTTTACGGGGACCTTGAAAATTACGAGTCTATTCTAAAGATAATTCGAAGCAGAACAGCTGCAGAAATTGCTATACAAACGGATCATTATAATAAGGCCGATGACCGAAGCGACCGCGTTTCTTACACTTTGTTGCCGGAACTGGCCAGGAAATACAAGTGCGAAGTTATAAACGTTCGAAAGGGTTGGAAGAAATATTTGGATGATAATAAATACGAGCCTTCAAAATTGTTGTCAGATGAAGTTCATTTGAACGAGCATGGCAACTTTGTAATGGCAGAATTGATTAAGCCTTATTTGCACTACAAGCCGCAGTACAAAAATGATGAATTTCAACTGGTGACCACCTATAAAGTAGGAAAGGACGTTTTCTTTAAAGGCAATAAGCTTACTCTTCCCTTCGCCGGAAATAAGGTTGAACTGATTGCCGGAGAACCCGTTTCGAATGCAAAGCCTGCAATGGTATTGGTTGATAACAAAAAACCGTCCTCATTCCAGGGAACTTATTTTATGAGTCGCCCTTACAGTGATAAACTGCACGGGTGGCCCTGGACATCGCCCGGTATGATTCGGGTAGGACATGAAGCACCCTGGATAACCGAAGAATGGACCTGTAAGTTTACAGAAGCGAATGCTCCATTTATTGATTTCGCTTTTGAAATTTCAGGATCGAAAACCGGGAAGGATGGCTCCGGAACCTCAAATCAAGATTTCATTTCACATTCTAAACGGGTCATTCTTAAAAAGGGCGACGCAGACAAGGGAGGCGATTGGCACTTGCACCGGTCATATCAAGTGTTAAAGAGCATTATAAACAAAGGTGATGAAGTGAAATGGAAAACCTACACGATCAGCACGGATATGTACGCACCGAAGGCCGCCACTGATTCCGTAGAGAATGCGACAACTTTGTTTCAAGGAATCCCAAATACAAAACACGTACTTACGCTGAAAGGCAAGAAGAAAAGTACTCCGGTAACAGAAATTAGGGTTTACAAACCCTTTTTGCAAAATTAAAGTTTGCCGAAATAGTTCGGATCTGGTTTATGAATAACGACCCGGTTGAGTAGCAATGCTGTCACCTGTATTGCGCCAGGGAGGCCTGATGGAATGCTTTGGGCTGACGTGCAACATGTAAACTGACTATCTTTATTGAGCTTCGGGAATGCTTATGCCCTACCGGGTGAAAAATACTCGAACGTTAGCTGCAGGCTCTAAACCTATGCGCATGTATTCGCTTCTATCTTTCATACTGATAATATCCATTTGCACCTTTTCCCATGGACAGAATGTTGAGACAGTTTATTTGAACAAGAAGGACAGCACTAAGAATCTGTATGTCATTGTTTACCCTTCCAAACTCCCCTGGTCTGGTTACATGGTTCTTATTCCGGGTATGTTTCAAAAGCCTACGGATGTATTGAACCAAACAGAACTACCTAAACTTGCTGCTCAACAAGGCATCCTAACCATTATTCCAACCTTCAAAACAGGCATATCTTCCATAGGCATAGATTCAGCTTCTCAAGCATCACTTCTCGAAATCCTTAATAATGTCACAAGCAGCTATAAATTAGTTGATAAACGTTTTTATTTGGGAGGCTTTTCAATTGGCGGAACATGTGCATTGAAGTATGCAGAACTTGCCTTGAGCAATAACTATCCAATCAAACCATCAGCTGTTTTCGCTATTGATTCACCACTGGATTTTGAGAGAATGTATCATGCAATGTTGAGGGAGAAGCGGCTTCCTAACCGCAGTAAAGACGCTGCAGAAGAGGGCGATTATATGCTTAAAAGATTTCTGACAATATTTGGTGGGCCGCCGGGTGAGGCGTTGGCCAATTACCGAAAACTCTCTCCCTATTCTTATAACGACACTACGCAACAAGCTATAAAGCCTTTGGTTAACTTACCCATTCGTTTATATACTGAGCCAGATGTTCTTTGGTGGCTCAACGATGGCGCCGATTATTCAGGAATGAACGCCTTCGATTTTGCAGCCCTGACTAATGAACTTAAAAGAATGGGAAACACAAACATTGCATTGATTGTAACAGACAATAAAGGTCATAGAAGACCTGATAATGAAAAGCACCCCCACTCCTGGAGTATAGCTGAACCAAAAGAACTTGTCAGATGGCTTTTAGCACAAAAGTGATCAAATGCCAGCAACGTGAGCTTGCCACTATCCCGGCTGACGAAAAAAAGCTAAACAGCTGTTCTCTGTTTTCAGTTTATAGTGCTTCTGAATGAATGCCCATATTCTTTAGCAAAACACTTTGGTTGCAACGTTTTTCCGTTCTACACGGCCTCAAAAAATCATTGTTGTTTTAGCGATAGATCCTTTGAGTAAGACTTTGTAACGGCACAATGATTCAATATAAGTTCGACAATTCATAGCATCATACCGAGTCAGCTAAGGTAGACAGCCTCCACGGAATTAATTGTATATTTAATCGTAGAGCTAATAGGCCACTCCTCACGTTAAATATATGTTGAAGCAAAGAACTTCTTTATTACTGGAGATATTGGCCGGCGTAACATTCTTATTGTCATCATATTCATCCTTAGGGCAGCAACAACAAATTGACAGTCTCCATAACGTGTTGGCTCATCCAACAGCAGATACCGTTGCATTTCATAACCTCATTACTCTAAGTGAAATCTATGACAGGAATGGCAACGTCGACAGTGCTTTAAAGTATGGCCTGGAAGCAAAAATTATAGCCACAAAATTAAACTCCGATTCTCACATAATTTCCAGCCTGCACCTCTTATACTGGTGTTTCTTCCAGACCGGAAATCATTCACAAGCCTTGAAGGTCAGCTTTGAATTATTAAAGCATTATGAGCGACTGAAAGATTCCAGAAGGATAGCACGTACCCTGTCCGAAATTAGCAATGCCTATGACGAGCTTGAGAATTTTGATGAGTCACTGGCATACCAGAAAGAAGCGTATTACAGGATTTTACAATCAACGGATAAATGGCTGCAGCTAGCTATTATAAACTTTGTCGGTTATGCTTATCTACAACTTCATCAGCTCGACTCATCCCTCGTTTTTTACCAGAAAGCAAATGAAATGCTCAATTCCTCGAAGGACGCTCCGGTAGATTTTCGCGGCTTTACAATGTATGGTTTGGGTAGAGTAAATTATTTACTTGGGAATGTTTCAATAGCTACTCCGTACTACTACGAAAGTATCCGATGCGGACAGAACGATGGCGCCCTTAATCCCTTTAATTTATTGCTTTCATATTCAGGAATAGCTGAGATTTTTGAAGGCAGAGCTATGAAGGACTCCGCATTAGTATTCTACCAGAAGGCATTAGACTCACATCCTCAAGTAAACAGAGTAAAGTTGAATATCTATAAGAGACTTATTAGGATGTATGATGGTGTTGATAACAACATGGCTCTTAAATACTTCAAATTAGAATCAGCCTTACGCGATAGCTTGTTAAACGCTAGAAAAATCAAAGAAGCTCAAACGCTGCTTTATAATGAACGTGAAAGACAGGAGGAGATTCTCATTAAGCAAGTTGAAGAACGAAAGGCGAGGAGGCAAAATATTCAATACGGTGCTATCGGTGTAGGTACTATTTCCTTTTTTGTTTTATTCATTTTATTAAGCCGAACCATTATCGTAAGTACCAGAGCAATAAGAATATTCGGAATAGTAGGTCTATTAATCACCTTCGAATTTATAAATCTCCTGATCCACCCTTTCCTGGAACGAATTACCCATCATTCACCTTTCCTGATCTTAATTGCTATGGTTTGTATTGCAGCATTGATTGTTCCAATTCACCACAAACTGGAGAAATGGATGATTAGAAAATTGCAGGAAAACAATATAAAGATTCGACTTGCGGCAGCAAAAAAGACAATTGCAGAACTGGACGAGCACCAACCTTTAGCTTAATGTTTTCATTCTTCGTTGGACACCCGGAAATCTGATCGATAGTTGATGCTGTGCGTCATGAAATTTTTGATTTGCCTTAGTTGCGATATGACAGAAATGATTTCAGAGAATCAAAGGTGCATCTAAAACTGCGCCTCTGCATTTATTGCAAATCATCTCGGAGATGTTTTAGCAGCTGTTTGAGAACGATGCGAAAGCACACACAACCAGGTGTTCGCAAGTGACTGCTTCACATCAACAACGGAACTATAATAATATCATCAACGGATGCAAGGTACATGAAACAAAAGACGAACAACTACGGCTCCTTGTGAACACTTTCTAACCTGTGCGTCAACAAATCAACTTGTCCGAATCAACCCTGTAATTTGACGTTCTTATACCCTCTAAGCTAAACCAGGGTCTGTATTTTTGCTTTTCCATAGTGACAGGAGCAAAGAGTTTCGGTTAAAATTATTGAGATGAGCAAACTAATAATGTGGAACATCATCACTCTCGACGGCTATTTTGAAGGCGAAAACAGTTGGGAAATCCCTTTTCACGAGATGGTCTGGGATGCTGAAATGGAACGTTTCTGCCTGGAGCAATTAAATAATACCGGCTATTTGATTTTCGGTCGCACTACATTCGAGGGTATGGCTGCATATTGGAAAGCAGCCGAGGGAGAGATTGCTGACTTTATGAATAAACTACCGAAAATTGTATGTTCCAGAACGCTCAATACGGCAGATTGGAACAATTCAATTCTGATAAAAGAAAATGTGGCAAATGAAATTGCTACACTTAAAGCAAAGAGCAATAAAGACATCTTTGTATTTGGTAGTGCAAATTTGTGTGAGACCTTAATTCGGGAAAATCTGTTCGATGAATACAGGATTGGTATTGCTCCTTTCATCGCAGGCAAAGGAAGACGTTTGTTTGCAAATGGACTTCCAGAGCAACAACTCTCATTGATATCCTCACAATCGCTAATGACAGGCGGAGTAATTCTTAAATACAAGTCTTTAAACGTGTAGAGAACACTGCCGTTAGCCTGCGAAGTTCTTAAGCTAAATAGCAAAACAAAAAAATATTAAGGCTCAAAAATTGGGCAACACCTTGCCCCCTTGCACCGAACTTTCCCATTTACGGGCAAGCGAAACCTAAGAATTGCTCTCAGTATTTTACCACAAGAGAATGGTTAGCATCAATTGGTATAAGATACTTGATCTCTGCCCGAAGCTCTTTGAATGGTATCTTTTTTGGAGTTAAAACCAGTTGACCTTACCACAAAAACTTCCAAATAATCTATTTAAAGGCTTTATGTGTAACACATTCCGGAACTTACAGGCCTGCGTAGCGGCCTTGAGTTTCCTGGTATTTCAAAGCTGCCAAAACTTACGTTCGTCGGCTAAGTTTGGATTTAATGAAGGTTATTACAAAAGCCGGATCTTCCATAAAAAGGTAAAAGTGGTATACGTGGTACCGGAGGATGACTCCATAAGGGTGTACACTAAAAAGGCTTTGCAAAAATCAAACGTAGATCCAGAACAATCGCTGAAGCTGGCCTTTCCTAAAGACACAAAACCCGACAGCTTTACCGTTTATCATTTTCGCAAGAATTCTTTCGACATAGATCTTGCCACGATATTGCTCCGTTATCGGCCGGCGCTAGATGAAACGCCACACCAGTTTGCACCAGCCCCCTTCAATTGGTCTGCATTTTTTGGCTACCGTACCGATCTGTACAAACTGAATTACAAACAAACACCGCTACGGAAATACAAAAGAGATATAACACATTATGGCTTTAGTGGAGGACTATTTACCGGCATTGGCTCCACGGCCATACACAATGGAGTCACTAGAGGTAATGTGACGGTTGGGTATGATGCGCCGGTTTTTCTGACTGGGGTGGCCGCTTTTTTTGGAATAGAGCGGTTTAGTTATGGTTTTGCTTCAGGGTATGATTTTCTGTTGGATCAGAACAGGCGTCACTGGATTTATCAGGGGAGGCGCTGGTATGGGCTGAGTGTCGGCTGGAATATACACTAAGGTTGCGCAAGTGCTGCACTCGCTCTGATCACTCCTGTGATTATTTGTTGGATTGCATACGCTGCACCAGGATGAGTTTAGCGAATGAAAGGCTGAATACTGTTATCCTTACAAATAATTGTAAACAGCAAGCTTCATGAGTCCTAAAACCCTGCCTTTGAGCTTTGCAAAAGTTAGGGCATGTTAGTGCAACCATTCACCAGTAGTTTCAAAGCTTTTTGTACCTGACATCAAACCTGCAGTCGGTAAGTATTTGATCCGGATAGCTTTGCTGATTGCCAGTAGGACTTTTGTAGGAGAAGCTAAAACTCCCAGACATGATCTTATTTACCGTATCAAAGCGGGTGAAATTAATGGTACCAGAGTTTTCAGGATTCTCATAACTTCCGTAGCCCAGTCCGTTTATATAAAATGAGGACCATCCCATGCTATTATGTATGTTGAAAGTCCTTTTCACTGCAGGGGAGTACCCTCTTAAAGCAAAGTATAGGTATGAACTGTCAGGGCCATTTAAATAGAAGAAAAAGGTCGGGCCTATATTTTCTGCTGCGTAAGCATTTGGCCCAACAGGATTCATCACCCAGGCTTTGCCGTTTACAAGGCAGCCGCAGGTGTTAGCACCGATTCTTGTCGCAGCAGGAAGTTTTGAAAGCTCAGGATTTGAACCATCCTCTTTCTTACAACTAATGGATGCGACAAGTAACAAGGAATACAAAATGTATCTCATACCTGGTATATTTTTGATAATCGATTTCAGATAGATCTGGGATTATTCATCTAATCATAATAGCATTGAATGAATCTAGATTTCCCCGCATATATAGAAAATATTTTCTTTTAAAGTGTGCTGTACTATGCTGTTCTGCGTTTGTAAAGGTTGAGTGTTGGAGATTGAACTAAAAAATTGACCTTAACCATTCTTCAAAAAACAATAGGCCCCAAACCATTGCCGATTGCTGGTGCAAAACACTTGATAGTTGTATCCAATCAAAGAACATAAGTGGCCATAGCAACTCCTCAATCAGGATAAGAAAAATTTTAGTCTGAGTTTCTTTTTGCACATGTAAATTGAGCAAAGAACAGGAGATGCAAAAACTTACTGATCAGACTTAAATTACAAACCTGCAGGATGAGGCACCCAATCTTAGTTTTATTTTGTTCGTTGTGGTTTAGCGGTTTTGGACAGAAGCACACGTCCTCCGCATTAGATTATAGTTTACCTAAGGAAGCGTACAAGAGCCGATTGAAAGCAAGTAATCCTGCAAGTTGGAAACCCGTTCAACTGCGAGTTGAAGTACCGACCACTGGGGTATCGCCTTCTAAACAGGGGCTGTTTAGAACAGCACTTGACCGAAACATCAATTATCTCCTTCATTCCTTTTCGCTGGATCATATGTTAGAGCCTTTTCGAGTGAGAGCAGGAATCCCGTTTACTCCCGATACACTCCCGCAGATACCTTTCTGGGACATCAGTCTTAGAGGTTCGAACGCCGGAAGATTTTTGATGGGCGCTGGTAACACACTGAGGTGGCTGCCGAATGCAGAACTCCGGGATGCGCTAAATAAACTCATTGACGGAGTTGAACAATGTCGGGAAGCTAATGGTTATCTTCTTCCATACAAACCCGACAGTCTAAGAAGCGAGGAACCCAATTATGCACGTGCCTGGCTAACGCACGGGTTAATCGATGCCGGAATCTCAGGTAATAAAAAAGCATACGGTCTGTTGCGTGGACATGCCAACTGGTTTAATAAGTGGGAGACCATGCATCCGAAACTCTTATATTGGCCCAACAACAGTCATCAGGGACACATTGCCAGCACCCGAACCTATCTTTCACGGGTTGGAAAGCCCGAAGACTTACAGGTAGCAGAGAAGTATTATGTCAGCGACTGGTGGATGAATGAACTGAGTGCAAAACGGGACAGTGCTATTTGGCAATATCCTCTGCAAAATCCACACAGTTACCTGATCACAAGCTTTGAGTCTTACCTCGACCATTACCTGGCCACAGGTGACTGGGCGTATTTAAATGCAATGCTTGGAGCATGGGATCTTATTCATGACAAGTGGGAACATATTGGCGGTAGTATCGCCATCTGTGAAAATCATTGGAAGGTTGATGATAAGGGACGGCGTCAACTTGTAAATTGGGACACGACCAATCACACCAGCCATCCACCGCGTTCATATTATCTAACGGATAAAGGACATACCGGTGAAACCTGTGGCAGTGTATTTTGGATGAAGTTCAACCAGCGGTTACACTTGTTATATCCTGAGAAGGAACAGTACATGACTGAAATTGAAAAATCAATTTATAACGTCATCCTTGCAGCCCAGACCAATGAAGGAAGGATTCATTACCATGCAAAGATGGAAGGGACTAAGGGCACTGTCGGTATTGCTAATACTTGCTGCGAGGGGCAGGGAACCCGCGCATTAGGATCTCTTCCTGAGTATATCTATACCGTAGCTTCGGACGGTTTGTATGTAAACTTGTACGAGCCATCGACGATTGACTGGAAGGTGAATGGAAAGCCCGTTCATTTGAAATTGGAAAGCACATTTCCTTTTAAGCCGGAAATTGCCATTAAAGTAAGGACCTCGTCTCCCGTCGACGTGAAGCTACGCATACGAACTCCGTCGTGGGCCGTAAATGAGATGGCCATTTTTATCAATGGCAAAAAGAGCGCAGTTGGCAAGCCTGGTACTTATGTGTTGTTGTCCCGAAAATGGCAAAACGGCGACAGGATTGAATTTAAGCTTCCGATGGGTTTGAAAGCCACAACTTATAGTGGATTTGATACAACTTCGAACTCCAATCGTTTTGCGTTTGAATACGGACCCATTCTTCTGGCATTAACAGGAAACAAACCTGCACCGCATGTCATTACAGGCACTTCTAACTTAATGGACGATATTATTCCTGATGCTACAAAACCTCTTCGTTTTTCAATTAGAAACAATACTGATTATCAGTTTTTGCCTTACTTCTCGCTTGAGCCCGACCAGAATTTTACCGTTTTTCCTATCGTGCCAACTGGTCTGCGATATGGATCGGAAAATCGATGAGAAGAAAATCGCTGAAGATATCAACTAAGTTGCTTACACGGCAGCACATAAGAGTAGCTTTAAATCAGCACCGCTGAAGAGCAAGATTGCAATCATATCTTTATTGGAACAACAACATAAAAATGAATCGACAGAACAGACAACCTTGCCTTCAACATACTGGAGGCCGTTTAAGTCACCAATGGTAACAATCCTGACATGCTATCAATACGAATAAGGACCTTGAATAAATGCTACAGCGTTTGTATAGACCAAAAAGGTTCTGCTTGCTGTAGCTAACAACTTTCTGATTC
>DASQNW010000427.1:0-10892 GCA_035644775.1 Chitinophagaceae bacterium
GTTTCCCCTTATGTTTAGACCAAAGCTCAAACGTGTTGATCCTCCTAAACCAAGGTTGTGCCTTTCAAATGAAGAATTGGGGACGTAACCTTTATGGTTCAAATGCGAAGCTGTCAATGCTACAGAACTTGTCTCGTTGCCTCCATTAAAACCAACGGAGTTTTCATACACTGCGCCGGTTTCAAAAATCCTTTCAACGTTGTCGGGGTATGCTCTGTAAGGGATGTTGGCTGAAGGGAAAAGTTCTGGGTAGGCGTTTTTATATGTTTGCCAGGCTGGAATGGAGTCGCGACTTTTGAAGGATGGGCCCCATGATCCATTGGAATTGGAATAGGAAAGATTAGAACCGGCTCCATATTCGTTCTGAAAGTCTGGAAGGTTAGCTATTCTTTCTATAGAAACAGAACTCTTCACAGTAACCTCCATGCCCTTTCTGGCCCTCGCTGCGCTACCCGATTTGGTAGTGATAAGAATTACACCATTCGAAGCCCTGGATCCGTATAGCGCTGCTGCAGACGAACCCTTGAGGATGTTCATGCTGGCGATGTCATTCGGATCGAGATTACCAATACCACTTGTGTAGGCGCCGCCGCCGGAATTTTGGTTACTGGTAAGCACCTGGTCATTGCTATATGGAACACCGTCAACTATAATTAACGGTTGGCTATTTCCGGTAAATGAATTGTTACCCCTGATTTGAATACGTGGTGCAGCACCTGGCGTACCTTGCGAACTCCTGATGTCAACGCCGGCAACTTTCCCTTGCAGGCTTTTCAGTACATCCGGCTCCGACTTTTGGGTAAGCGCATTGGGATCAACTTTACCAATTGAATATCCAATTGCTCTGTCATTGCGCCTGATTCCCAAAGCTGTTACCACCACTTCGGAGAGCTCTCTGTTCTGACTCTCCATTGCAATAGTAATGTTGTCTGAGGTACCTACCTGCATTTCCCTTGCATTGTACCCCACTGATGAAAGAACTAATGTATTTCCCTGCGCGGCAGAAATACTAAATGTGCCGTCAGCATCCGTTTGGGTAGCGGTGTTGGTCCCCCGCACTGTTACAGTAACGCCACTAAGTGGACTTCCGTTGGCATCTGTAACTCTCCCCCGTATTGTTCTTTGCGCCCATACAGAAAAGGTTAGCAGCAAGCCAATAATAAGCAAGCTCAATTTTCCCATAATTAGATTTTTAGATCAGTAGAAAAGACAGTAAACTATTGTAAGTGTTGACGCTGATTTCTGCCTATTTTACTGAAGCATGAATTGTGTTCACCGAAAAGGCAATAACAGGGCTTCAGCTTTCCTCCTTACCTATGTACGAAAGCTTTTTTTAGGAATTTGTTATTACACAAATCGTGAGGTATCAGGTATGAAACATGAATTTTGAGATTTAAACTTAGTCAACACCTCCAGGCAGGGTAGTCAATCTCGCGTTATTAAACCACCACGCCGCTTATCCTCACTTGAAAAGCTTTTTGTGTTTGTTAACAATAAGGTTGTTTTTGTTGACTTACGGTCACAGGAGTTGTTTTGGCGTCTTCAGAGACACCTTTGATGGCTTCAATACAATGAAGAAAATTGAGGGGCAGACGCCGCCAAAAAGCTATTCACCACTTATAGATAATCGCTTGATTTGGCTCCAATGCAAGGTTAAATTGATGTAATTCTTCATCTAAAAACCAGTGTTATGAAAAAAGTTTTTTTCGTGCTTGCTATAATCTTGAGTTCGAGCTCCTTTGCCACCCCCCCAGTAGACGAAAACGTTTCAAGCTCATTCACTCAGGCTTTCCCTCACATCAATAATGCAAAATGGTACGAGTATGAGAACTCCTATGAAGTCTATTTTACGAGCAACGATGTTGTATGCCGCTTAACATACGACACAAAGGGAAACATCCTTTCGCTACGCAGAGATTATTACGAAAAGGACCTGCCACTGTATATTCTGTTGAAATTGAAAGACAGGTATAAAGGGAAAAAGATCTTTGGCGTTACAGAGATCAGCTCAGGAGAAGGCGTTTCTTACACCATTGTTTTGGAAGATGATAAACATTGGACAACTGTAAAGGCCGACGCCAATGGAACAATGAGCCGTACTAAAAAACTAAGAAAAGCATAGCATGAATAAGGGAGCACAATCTGTGCTTCCTTGATTTCAAGCTTCAGAAATCCACTTACGAAAAAGAGGCGCTGTTTCCTGGCTTACGATAATGTAGTGATTTAAATCCGGAACAGTCAGCTCAATCTGCAGCTTTACTCTTTCGTAAGTTTTGAAAGACCGAATAAAATTGATATTCAGGATGTACTGCCGGTTTACCCTGAAGAACGTTTTTTGCTCAAGCTCCTGCTCCAGATCGCCAAGATTTTTATCAGCAATGTATTTCTTGCCGTTCTTGTCAATCACATATACAATCTTATTCTCCGTATAAAACAGCACTACATCGTCAAGCAACAATGATATGTTTTCAAGACCTTTTTTTACGATAATCCTGGTACGCTTTTGCGCAACAAAATTTTGGAAGAAGCTTTTTGGGATGGTGCCGTTTCCTGAAAAATGTTTTTCAAGTTTGCTGTATTTATCCAATGCACGCTTCAAATCCTCTGCTGACACTGGTTTCAGCAAATAGTCTATGCTGTTATACTCGAAAGAGTTCATCATAAACTTATCATAAGCTGTCACAAAAATGATCGGTGCCACAACGTTCACAGCATTAAAGATGGAAAAAGAAAGTCCATCGGTGAGTTGCACATCGCTGAAGATAATGTCAGCATCGTTATTGCCGTTTAAATAACTAATACTTTCCTCAACTGAGTTGAGTATAGCAGTAACTTCTATTCTCGCATCAACGGAGCGCAAGGTGCTTATCAAACTTTTCGCTACCGCTTTCTCATCTTCTATTATTACTGCCCTTCTCATAAGCTATTCTGTTTTATTAACGGCAGCTTTACAAGAAAGTGGTCTTGCTTTCTTTCGATGCGGATGTCTTTATTATAAATGAGCCTGTACCTATTGCTCAAATTCATTAGACCAATTTTGGTAGAATCGCTTCCAAACTGCTTGGTTATAACATTATTGACGACATGCAGATATTCGCCATTCTTCTCTATTTGAATTTGCAACGGGTCTTTGTCTGTAAACTGGTTGTGCTTTATTGCATTTTCAACCAACAACTGAAGTGAACAAGGAACAATCATAATCTTTTCGGCCGAATCACCCACCTCCATTTTGATCTGCAACTTGTTGTCGTATCTAATTTGTAGGAGATAAAAATAATCATCAATGAACTTTAATTCCTCCGTGAGAGAAATGAGTTCCCGATCCTTATTTATAAGCAGATACTTATAGACCTGTGACAACTTTTGAGTAAATAATTGCGCCTTTTCCGCATCAATGCTTATTAGGTGCGAGAGGGTAGTTAATGAATTGAATATGAAGTGGGGATCCAGCTCACTTTTGAGTGAATTAAGTTCAGCATTGACGCGCTCTTTATCCAGCTGATCTACAATCTTCATATCAAGTTCACGTTCTTTTGACAAGAAAAGCACTTCGTATATAAGCGTGAGGAAAATGACAACTGCTGCAGAAATCAAGGCCGTGTAATAAACGTCATTTACGTCCCTTATGCTCAAAATGTGCTGCCATAAAAAGGAAGAAGTTCCAGAAACCGCAAAGGCGTATATGGCGGTGAGGCAACACAACATAGTTAGTTTCAAAAAAACGTTCTCCTTAACCAGATAGGAATTCCTCACCCGCATCACAATGCGCACCGAGCCTTGCCATATGCACCAGGAGGTGGCAATAAAAAGCAGGTTCGAAATTACTATCGCCAAATAGCTCAAACCAGGGTACTGGATAAGTCCGGATAACAGAGGTATCAGCACACCAAGCACTGGGATGCTAAACGTTTTAAGAGCCTTATCTTTTATCATAATTTCTGACTTATCGTGAAGCAAGTCAGAGGTTCCACCAAGCATTTCAAAACTATTGTTTCTGCTTTTTTATTGTATTAGTTTTTGTGTGTTAGGAAGAATTCCCGGACAAACGGCAATGCCGGAGAAGCTTGCAGGAAGAGGATTATCACGGTTGAGCAAATAACTTCTACGTTTTAGCTGCACCTGGTCACGGTTGAAGCGAATCTTTTAAAAAAATGATTTCTAAAAATTTTTTATGCGATAAACCGCCGATATGATAGTTTCACACCCGCTTTATGAAATTGTGGAGTCGGCACATATTCGAATATCTCACCTCACTTTCACCACCTGCTGATGTCCCTGCTGGCATTGCATGGCTCAGGCCCTACGATCACCCGGCTGTTCGGTCAATTCTAGAGCTTTTTTTGGAGAAATATTTTAATGATAGTGCGTACAGGACATTGATCCTGGGAATAAATCCCGGACGCTTCGGAGCGGGACAAACGGGGATAAATTTTACAGCTCCAAAGCAACTCAAAGAGTACTGCGGCATAGAACATCCTTTTAAAGATTCCACTGAACTTTCGGCGGAGTTTATTTACAGGATCATCAACCAATTTGGAGGACCTGAGCAGTTTTATAGCAGGTTTATTTTGGGTTCAGTTTGCCCTCTGGGGTTGGTTAAAAACGGCAAGAACTTAAACTATTATGATGACGAAAAGCTCTGTTCACAGGTGAAGCCGTTTATCGTGTCAAGTATTTCGAAAATGGCAGCTTTACATATAAATGATCGGTGCGTTTGCATCGGAGAAAAAAATTTCCGCTACTTGTCGAATCTTAACTCAGAATTTGGTTGGTTTAAGAGTATTGTTACGGTTCCCCACCCGAGGTTCATCATGCAGTATAAGAGAAAGGAACTACCTGCGTATGTCCAGCTTTATTTGGATGTTCTAAAAAAATAATTTTAGTTTTGAAAATCAATTCTTGTGTTATGATTTTTTGATGCTGCTCGCCGCGAGCTTTTTGTGAAATGCATTTGCATATCTGTTCTTCAGTCAAAAAATCTAAGCAGTGAACACAACGAATACTTCTAGTAATAAAATTTCATTTTACCTCTCCCTTGTAGGCAAGGCTCTCAAAGGGGAACAGATTGACTATACACAGGGCAGCTTAAGAAAAGCAATACTAATGCTGTCGATACCCATGATCATAGAAATGGGAATGGAAAGCGTGTTTGCGCTCGTTGATCTGTTCTTCGTCTCACGACTTGGGCAGCATGCAGTGTCAACCGTGGGATTGACTGAGTCTGTTATTACACTTGTCTATTCGCTGGCTATAGGTCTGAGCATGGCCGCAACTGCTACTGTAGCAAGAAGAGTTGGCGAAAAAAATGCAAAAGGAGCTGCGCAAGCAGCCATGCAAGCTATATGGATTGGCATTGCCATTTCGGCAATCATCAGCATAGCAGGGCTGTTTTTGGCAGAGCACATTTTGATGCTGATGGGTGCGGAGGCCGAAACTATACGCATTGGCAGCAACTATGTTCGAATCATGTTCGCAGGAAATATCGTCATTGTTCTGTTGTTTCTTATCAACGGTATCTTTCGCGGAGCCGGCGACGCATCGATTGCAATGAAAAGCCTTACGTTGGCAAACATCTGTAATATCATCCTGTGTCCTCTACTTATCGACCGCTTTGGTTTGGATGGAGCGGCATGGGCAACCACAATAGGCAGAGGCATTGGTGTAGTTTATCAACTCTATCACCTTTTCATCGGCAAAGGAATAATCCGTTTGCGCCGTTCCTATCTAAATGTGCAATGGACGATTATAAAATCGCTGGCTGGTATTGCCTGGCCGGCAACTTTGCAGTTCATTATTGCATCGTGCAGCTGGATATTTTTGGCTCGGCTGGTGGCGGAAACCGGCTTAAGCGAGGCTTCTGCAGGTTACCAGACGGCGATCCGGATCGTGATGTTTTTCCTTTTACCGGCCTGGGGCATCAGTAATGCAGCAGCAACCCTTGTAGGGCAGAATTTGGGTGCTAAAGAAATTACTCGGGCTGAACAGTCTGTGCTTAAAACCGCAAAGTATAACGCCGTTTTCATGTTCGTGGTGTCGTTGTTCTTCCTTACCGGTGCTGAGTTTTTGGCGGGGATATTTTCAAAACAGACTGAGGTTAAAATTTATGCGGTACAGGCCCTCCGCATCATCAGTGCCGGTTATATTTTTTACGGCGTTGGAATGGTAATGGCCAACGCTTTCAACGGAGCAGGCGACACACGTACACCCACTATCATA
Organism: Chitinophagaceae bacterium; assembly: GCA_035644775.1. GTDB lineage: Bacteria > Bacteroidota > Bacteroidia > Chitinophagales > Chitinophagaceae > Flavisolibacter. The sequence goes on from DASQNW010000427.1 coordinate 6,217, forward strand.
AACTTTTTTGGGTTTTGGCTAATGCAAATTCCACTAGCGTATTTATTGGCTAAGCAGTTTAACCTTGGGCCCACGGGTGTGTTCATCTCAATCCCGGTATCTGAAACGGCTATAGCAATCGCCGCCTACATTCTCTTCAAACGAGGACGCTGGAAAACTGTAAAGGTATAATGGCTATATACTTTCCTTATTCGTTATTTTCATGCCGGCATTATCGACATGAACAATAACACTATTGACTCAAACCTTCTTCGGCAAATCTTCTTCATTGTCGTTATTCTGGTATTAGGGATTGTGTTGTTTTTAGAGCTGTGGTTTTTTTTATCTGCTTTCCTGGGTTCTATCACTTTTTACGTGATCATGCGTGAAAGGATGTTCTATCTCACCGAAAAAAAAGGCTGGAAACCAAGTACTGCTGCCTGGGTGCTGATGCTGCTCTCGTTCTTTGTTATTCTGGTGCCCATAGGTTTGCTGGCCAACATCATGTATTCTAAAATCAGCTATGTTGTAACTCACTCGTCCGACATGATTGCCTCCCTACGCGTTGCCGTTGATGACATCAGTGAACAAATTGGTTATAAGATCGTGAAGCCTGAAAACATTAATCAATTGGGCAACCGCATAGCACAACTACTTCCAAAAATCCTGGGTGTTACCTTGAGCACGCTTGCTCTTATAAGCGCTATGTACTTCATCCTTTATTTTATGCTGGTGAATGGAAGAAGAATGGAGGATTCTTTTTATGAGTACATCCCACTTAAGGATGGCAACGTAGAACTTATTGGAAAGGAGGTAAAGACCATGGTTGTTTCAAATACGATTGCCATTCCGCTTATTGCTTTCATTCAGGGAGTGGTGGGCCTCATTGGTTATCTGATCATCGGCATTTCAGAACCGTTTTTGTGGTTTGTGGCCACGTGTATCACAGCGATGCTTCCTATTGTGGGTGCAGCAATGGTGTATGTGCCTTTAACCGTAATGTTGATTGTTCAGGGTGACATTGGTCGTGGTGTTGCGATGGGACTTTGGGGCTTTTTGCTGATCGGGCTCGTAGATAACCTTTTTCGTTTTATGCTAAACAGGAGAATAGGTGATATTCACCCGCTCATCACAGTGTTTGGAGTAATTGTAGGAATCCAACTTTTCGGCTTTATAGGACTGATCTTCGGCCCCTTATTAATATCGATGTTTATACTGCTGCTTAGGATATATTCGACCGAATTCCTCGTGAAAAAAAGAGAAACAAGAAGAGTGAAATAGTATAAACACTTAAGCATCATTAGGCCTTTCGAGTAATTCAACCTAATCTTCTAAATTTTATTTCCATTTGCTTGCAGGAACAAATTCCCAATGATACTTTCACACCGGTTAACGAAATATCAACAAGTAAAAAAACCAAAAGAAGAGAAAGGGTAGCGTAGTAACCCGGGCGAAAGGCAACATCAAAAAATTACACTATCATTAAAATACGTTTCTCAAAAAGTTCTTACACACCATCCTTACGGATATCCTGGCACGGATCCAAAATACTCAATTGCTGATTTGGACGCAATCAAGGATGGATGAACAAAAAGCCCCAATCGTACCCTATGATTGGGCTTTTGTTTTTTTGGCCACTCCCACTTTCCGCTGCTCTTCATGCATAATTTTGGTTGACTAATATTCTTTATGAACATTCCTGTGGTTGACCTGCAAACATTTAAGACGGGTGATGAAGAACCAAAGCAGGCCTTTGTTAATCAGCTAGGCGCGGCTTTCGAAGCAGTGGGCTTTGTAGCAGTAAAAAATCATGGAATCTCTTCAGAACTCGTAACTGACCTTTACCGGCACTTGCAGGAGTTTTTTGCTCTTCCGCTAGACGTAAAGCTAAAGTATGAGATAAAGGAATTGGCGGGACAACGTGGATACACCTCCTTTGGTAAAGAGCATGCAAAAGGGTTTGATCAACCCGATTTAAAAGAGTTTTTTCAATACGGACAGACAGTAGAAGATGGAGACCCCGTGCAAACTGAGTACCCTGATAATGTTTTAGTTGACGAGATCCCGGAGTTTACACCTACGCTCTTTAAGGTATACAGGCAATTTGAGGAAACCGGAAAATTGCTGTTGAATGCTATCGCTTCCTATCTCGGCCTGGACGATGACTATTTTGATATACATGTAAAGAATGGAAACTCTATCCTTAGAGCCATTCACTACCCACCTATTATTACGGCCCCTTCATCGGCTATAAGAGCAGAGCAGCATGAAGACATAAATCTCATCACCTTGCTTGTCGGCGCCTCGGCCGACGGCCTGCAAATACTGAGTAAAGAAGGCAAATGGATAAGCCTAACTTCTCAACCCGAGCAAATTGTGGTTAATGTAGGCGACATGCTGCAGCGACTAACAAATAACCGTTTGCGTTCCACCACGCACCGCGTGGTGAATCCACCCCGAGAGCTATGGGGCACATCCCGTTATTCAATTCCATTTTTCCTGCACCCAAAAAGTAACATGAGCCTTTCTTGCCTTGACGGGTGTATGGATCATCTTCATCCAAAACAATACTCTGATATTACTGCCGGAGATTACCTGCAAGAGCGACTGAAAGAAATAGGACTAAAGAAATAATCGGTCGTTCTTCTCCTCACGCACTTTACCGCTTATACATGCATTCTGCCATTCGAAAAGAAGGCAAAATAAAAACAATCCTAATTGGTTGGTTTTCAACGTATTATCGCGGGCTATGTACCAGCCCATAAAAGTTACTCTAAAAAATATGGTACTATAGTTAGCATAGTACCAACTAACACCATATCTTTGTGTGATCAAAGAATTCGGAGGACTTATGAATATAGAAAATACACAAAGCCAGATGCGGAAAGGAATACTGGAGTTCTGCATTTTGTCCATTATACGTCGTGGGGAGGCCTACCCAAGTGATATAGTGGAAGAAATGAAGGCTGCCAATCTCCACATCCTCGAGGGCACTTTGTACCCGCTCTTGACTCGTTTAAAAAATGCAGATATGCTGACGTACCGCTGGGTGGAGAGTAACTCAGGCCCGCCCAGAAAGTACTTTTCGCTCACAGCCAAAGGCGAGGCTTTCTACATAGAGCTGGAACAGACATGGCTCGAACTATCAAACGGGGTTAACGCCTTAACAACAAAAACGGAAACAAACTCCTAACAACTCAACCAAAGAAATACAATGAAAAAGATCATAAACATAAACTTATCTGGCAGGGTGATCCCCATTGAGGATTCTGCTTATGAAAGTTTGCAACGCTACATTGAAAGTTTGAGGCGGTACTTTGTTCATGAAGAAGGCCGCGACGAAATCATAAACGACATTGAAAGCCGTATCGCTGAACTGATGAACGACCAGATCAGAAAAGGTGCGTCCGCAATAACCGATGCTGATATTGATGAAATCATCACATCTATGGGCCGCGTGGAGGACCTGGCAGAGGCAGAAGCAGCAGAAGGCGGTGCCACAACAAGCGGAGACTCAGCCGAAGCATTTACCTATACAGAAACAGAACGGAAGCGTTTCAAAGGAAGGTTGTACAGAGATTCCGCCGACAAAATGATTGGAGGCGTATGCGCAGGTATTTCAAATTATATGAATGTGGATCCCGCCGTTGTACGACTGTTGTTTGCTATTATCACTTTCGGCGGATTTGGTTTCGGCTTCCTGATATATATTGTTCTATGGATCGTATTGCCGGCCCGAAGTCTCGATACTTATGTCGGCAAACGGCTATTTCGTAATCCCGAAGATCGCATCATTGGTGGTGTGGCCGGAGGCCTGGCAGCCTATTTCAACAAAGCACCCTGGGGCATTCGCTTAATTTTTGCGGCGCCAATTCTGCTTAATATAATCATTAGTGTGCTGAACGGCGTCTTCTCTCCATGGGATCACCATTTTCGACCACTTGATTTTGCTTTTGGTTCCCTCACAGGTACGTTCATTCTCGCGTACATTGTTTTGTGGATCGTGCTGCCTGAGGCAAAAAGTGCATTCGAAAAAATGGAAATGCGCGGTGAAAAAGTCGACGTGAACCGCATTCGGCAGAATGTTAAGGACGAAATGGAGCAAATAAAGACCAGGGCACAGAGTTGGGGTGAAGAAGTGAAAACATCCGCACAGCAGTTTGGCGAAAGGGCGAGAAACTTTGCCGACACCAGGGGCAGAACATTTGCCACTGACGTTGCACAAACCGCACGGCCTGCCGTCAACAGCATCGGCCATATAATAGGTGTTTTGTTTAAGGCTTTCTTTTTGTTTATTGCAGGAAGCATTGCCTTCGGGTTGTTTGTGGTAGTGCTGGTGTTTACATTGGGTGGTGTAGCGCAACCCTTTAGGGATTTCCTGATCCAGGGTTTTTGGCAGAACTTTTCTCTCTGGGGCACCCTCTTGCTTTTCCTTGCTGTACCGCTTGTGGCTCTCATAACGTGGATCGTGCGTCGTCTCATGAAAGTGCGATCTCAAAACCGTTACCTCGGCTGGACATTTGGAGGACTTTGGTTGCTTGGCTTCATTTTCCTAGGAATATTTATCTCCAGCCTCTTCCGCGACTTCAGATATTATAATAGGGTTGAGCAGCCTATTTCTTTAGCGCAACCTGCTCTTGAAAAACTCACCGTGCGGATCGATGAACCAGAAATTCGTTATAGTGGCACATTTGGAT
>DASQNW010000428.1:0-5954 GCA_035644775.1 Chitinophagaceae bacterium
CCCAGGTTCAACAACAGGCCTGGTGCTAACAACAATAGCGATGGAGAGAGCCCGAGAAAGGGACCCAGGTTCAGTATATATTGGGTCTATGCTATCATATTTGCCATTCTTATCGGCTTTCAGGTGTTTGGGCCATTTACGCCAACGGCTACCCAAATTGACCAGGACGATTTTGAGCAAATGTTGAGGGAAGGAGACGTTGCACAATACGTGATTGTTTCGAACAGGAATGTAGTTCGTGTTTATCTCAACAAGCAGTCTTTACAGAAATACGCAGACAAAATTAAAACCTCAAGCGGCAATGAGGCTGGTCCTCAGATGCAGTTTCGCATTGTTTCCGGCGATTCCTTCAAAGATGATATGAGGGAATTCTATGCGGCTAACCCTACAGTAAAGAATGTAGGCAAAGTTGATACAGAACGTGATTGGTTTAGTCCCATCATCAGCACTCTTTTACCTATTTTAATATTCATAGCTATTTGGATATTGCTCATGCGCAAGATGGGTGGTGCTGCTGGCGGTGGCGGCGGACCGGGTGGCATCTTCAATATCGGCAAATCGAGAGCTACATTGTTCGATAAAGGCACACGTGTAAACATTACGTTTGCTGATGTTGCAGGTTTGGATGAAGCAAAGGTGGAAGTAATGGAGATAGTTGACTTCCTCAAAAATCCAAAGAAATATACAGCACTTGGTGGTAAGATACCCAAGGGTGCGTTGTTGATAGGTCCTCCTGGTACAGGAAAAACATTGTTGGCTAAAGCTATGGCTGGAGAAGCCCAGGTGCCGTTCTTTAGCATGTCGGGTTCTGACTTCGTTGAGTTGTTTGTTGGAGTTGGTGCAAGCCGCGTAAGGGATCTGTTCAAACAGGCTCGCGAGAAAGCTCCCTGTATCATATTCATCGACGAAATAGATGCTATTGGTCGTGCTCGTGGTAAGAATATGATGATGAGCAATGATGAGCGTGAAAGCACCCTGAATCAGTTGCTTGTTGAAATGGACGGCTTCAGTGGTGAAAGCGGCATCATTGTGTTGGCGGCAACCAATCGGCCGGATGTGCTTGACACTGCACTGCTAAGGCCAGGAAGGTTCGATCGCCAAATAACTATCGACAAGCCAGATCTGAAGGGCAGAGATGCCATCTTCAAAGTGCATCTAAAACCAATCAAAACTTCGGACTCCGTTGATATTCACAAGATCGCTGAACAAACTCCGGGATTTGCCGGAGCGGATATCGCGAATGTATGCAACGAAGCAGCTCTCATCGCTGCCCGTAAAGGGAAAGCCGGTGTTGACATGGAAGACTTTCAAGATGCCATCGATCGTGTAATTGGCGGACTTGAGAAAAAGAACAAGATCATCTCTCCGGATGAAAAGCGAATTATTGCCTATCACGAAGCAGGCCATGCCATCTGTGGCTGGTACCTGGAACACGCTTATCCGCTGTTGAAAGTAACCATTGTTCCAAGAGGAACGGCAGCTTTGGGATATGCTCAGTACACACCTAAGGAGCAATATCTTTATAATACAGACCAGCTTCAAGACCAGATCTGCATGACATTAGGTGGTCGGGCTTCAGAAGAACTGTTTTTCGGTAAGATATCAACTGGTGCACAAAACGACCTGCAACAGATTACTCGCATTGCCTATGCAATGGTCACTGTGTATGGAATGAGTGATAAAATAGGCAACATTAGCTTTTATGATCCGCAGCAAGATCAAAGCTTTACTAAGCCTTACTCAGACGAGACAGCAAAGTTGATCGACGAAGAGGTTAGAACTTTGATTGATATTGCTTACGAGCGTACAAAACAACTTCTCATAGAAAAAAGACCACAAGTAGAGAGGCTTGCAGAGGCATTGCTGGATAAAGAAGTACTGTTTCAAAGTGATGTAGAAACCTTAATTGGAAAAAGACCTTACGAAGAAAAAAAAGCGCTCGGTATTGAAGATGATAAGCACCATGAAGGTGGAATTAGTGAAGGAGTGCCGCCATACGACCCTAGTATTATGAACCAGCAACCGGCAGCTAAATGAGTGCGTCCGCAAGAACAAATATTCTAAATAAAATCAAGAAGGCGTTGGAACAACCGACGCCTTTGCCTTTCCCAGAGGCTGTAGGAGTAGAAAATCCTTACCAACCGGCACAACAAGAGCTGGCGCTTGAGTTTGCGGAGCAGTTTACCAACCTTCAAGGCAAATTTATTTTATCTGCTAACCGTAATGAACTTGCAGAGCAGTTCTATACACTTTGCCATCAAAACCAATGGACGATGGTTTATTGTGCAGAAGATGATATCAAACAACAGCTGCAGCAATGGCAATGGTTTGAAGACATCAGCCGCTGCGAAGTTGCAGTCACGAGTTGTGAAACCCTGGTGGCACGCACTGGCAGCATGGTCCTGAGCTCCATGGCTAACGGCAGGGTGCCAAGTGTATATGCACCTATTCATATCTGCATTGCTTATACCTCCCAATTGGTCTATGATCTATCCGAGGCCATACAAGGCCTGGAAAAAAAATACACTACAAGCTTTCCGTCAATGTTTAGTTTGGCAACAGGGCCTAGCAGAACTGCCGATATCGAGAAAACTTTGGTAGTAGGTGTGCATGGACCTAAAGAAGTATATTGCTTTTTAGTTGAAGACCTAGCACCTGCTTCTTAGCTCTATGCAGATTCCACCTGATAAAAAGATCTACTTCCTTTCCGACTTCCATCTGGGTGCACCCAACTTTGAAAAAAGTTTGGCACGGGAGAAACTTATTGTCCGGTTTCTTGAAGAACACAAACATGATGCTGCTGAAATTTTTATAGTGGGTGATATGTTCGATTTCTGGTATGAATACAGAAAGGTTGTGCCAAAGGGATTTGTGCGCCTGCTGGGAAAAATAGCTGAATTGACCGATGCCGGTATCAGCGTTCGTGTTTTTGTTGGAAATCACGATATGTGGATGAGTAGCTACCTTCAAAGGGAGTTAAACGTTCCGGTTTATTTTGGGCCACGTGAATTTGTGTTCAACAACAAACATTTTCATATTGCCCATGGTGACGGACTGGGACCTGGAGATCACGGGTACAAGTCGCTAAAAAAAGTATTCAGAAACCCCTTAAGCAAACTGCTGTTTGGCATTCTTCCACCTTATCTTGGAATAGGACTGGCTGATTTTTTCAGCCGGAAAAGCAGGGAGGCCACGGGTACTGTCGAGGAAAAATTTCTCGGTGAAGAGAAGGAGTGGCTGATCCTCTATTCAAAAGAAAAACTTCAAGAAAAAAAAATAGATTTTTTTGTATTCGGGCATAGACATTTACCGATTGATTTTCGTCTTAATAGCGAATCACGGTATATTAACCTCGGAGATTGGGTTCAATACTTCACTTACGCAGTGTTTGATGGAGTTGAACTTAAGTTAGAGTCCTACACCGGGCAGGAACATAAGATCTACAGAAACACATGAAATTAGCCGCCTTACTTCTTCAATTGCATCTTGCTTTTTTTTGCCTGGGGCAAAAGAGTAGCAGCTTTCAGTTGGTTAGAACCTATGCGGGCTCCATAACAGATGCCGCTATCGACAATCTTGAAAATGTTTATGTTGTCTCGGCCACCGATCAACTGAAAAAATTTAGTCCAAATGGTGATTCAGTAGCGGTGTACAACAACGTGCGCCGGTTTGGGAAGTTAACGGCAATGGACGTGTCAAATCCGTTGAAGCTATTGCTGTTTTATAAAGACTTTTCATCTATAGTAATACTAGACCGATTGCTCGCCATTCGTTCTTCCATAGACCTGCGAAGAACTAACATGCTCCAGGTGACTGCTGTAGGCCTCAGTTACGACAACAACATCTGGTTGTTTGATGCACTCGAGAACAAACTGAAAAAGATAAACGAAGAAGGGCAGGTTTTGCTCGAGACGCCTGATCTGCGGCTGGTGTTTAACGAGTCCATTTCACCACAGCAGATTATTGATCGCAATAAGCAGGTGCACCTGTATGATTCTACCAAAGGCTTGTATGTCTTTGACCAGTATGGAACCTTTAAGAGAAAAATGCCGCTCTCAGGATGGGAAAACATCAGCGTTACGGAAAAACAAATTTTAGGAACTTCAAACAATGCGTTGCAGGTTTATCAGCCCTCTACGTTGATGCACACACATCAGCCTTTACCACCCCATTTTTCATCGTACTATCGGTACTTTCTAAGTCACAACAAACTGCTCGCTCTATCCCCTAAGGGACTTTTTATTTACGGATTCTGATTGCACAAGTTCATAATATCTTTACGGCAAAGACCGCAGAAGCATGAACAGTTTTCTTCAACAACTCATATTCGGCAATACCGTATTTGACTATTTGTGGTCGCTAGGCATCATCGTGTTTGTGCTATTGGTAAACAGGTTGTTGTCCCGCTTTCTTGCTTCTCTTCTATGCAGATTAATCAAAAAGAAATGGAAAGCTTTCGATCAGAATACATTTATTGATCTTGTTTTGCAGCCTTTAAGTGTGTTCTTGCTTATTACCGTTTCTATAGTAGCCTTGTACCGCCTGAATTTTCCGCGTGACTTGAATATTATGATATACAAGTATTCACTGCAGCGGATTTTTTTGTCAGTGGCTATTCTCACCCAAATTGCAGCCTTCACCTGGCTACTGCTGCGGATAATAGATTTCGTTGCTTCTATTTTAGAGAAAAGAGCTGCCCTAACTCCAGACCAGGCGGATAATCAGTTAATAGTTTTCTTCAGAGACCTGGTAAAAGTTATTCTCGGGATTGTGGGGCTACTAATGATTCTGCATTTTGCTTTCAACTACAATGTAAGCAGCTTACTTACTGGATTAAGTATCGTGGGTGCAGCGATTGCACTTGCATTAAGAGAAAGCCTCGAAAACCTGATTGCCTCGTTTGTAATTTTCTTTGACAAGCCATTTACAACAGGTGACGCTGTAAGAGTGCAGCAGGTTTCGGGTATTGTTGAAAAAATCGGACTCCGCAGCACACGCATTCGCAGCGACCAGAAAACCTATGTGTCAGTACCAAACAAGCAGATGGTGGATAGCATACTCGACAACATTTCCCTGCGAACCCAACAGAGAAACGAACTAATGTTACAGATCAGCCTTGACACACCCTCGGCTAAAATTGAAGCTTTGATCAATGAACTAAAAGGGTTTTTATCCAACATTGAAGAACTGCAGTTGTACAATGTGTTTTTTGTTGATATCAATGTACAGGCTTATGCAATCATGATCGAGTTTTTTTTACCTGCAGCATACTTGTCGCAGTTCAATAACATCAAACAACAATTAAATCTCTTTGCTATTCAAACCATTGAAAAAATGGAAATTAAAATAGCGGGTGCAGATAAAGAGGTGGTGGTTAGATAATCAGCTCATCATCTCCTTCAATACAGGCAGTGTTTTCATGGTTCCAAATTCGGGGATGTGCAATGCATAGTAGTGCTCATACGCCTGTAAGAGGCCTCTCCTTATTTCCTGGTTTAGCTTTATTTCTTCAAGCTCAGAAGGATGCATCACTTTCAGTATATACGAGGTAACCTCGGTTCCCTTACCTTCTATGTAGTGTGAATGCCCGGGCTGCGATGGTGTAAATAATCCCTCCTGGAGATCAACATATGCATAGTCCCGTGAATGCTCATCGCTAATTCTAAATCCAAAAAACACAGCCAGATGAAGTGCGAAAAACAAAGGAAAATTGGCAGTGACTGTATCTGACGCAGCATCAAGGTGAAGTAAAGCATCTTCAATAAAATGAAAGAGATCTGGATTTGGCTCTGGCTCTTTCACGCATTTGCTCACCAGCTCTATTAAGAAGAGGGCAACCGCATGTTTGTGTACATCAGAAAAAATGTGATGGTACAATCGCGCCCATTTGTATTCTCTGATCCGCTGCAGGTTCTTAAATTCATTTCTATACACGACCAGGTCGAGAACAGCTG
>DASQNW010000429.1:0-17148 GCA_035644775.1 Chitinophagaceae bacterium
GGTACCATCGGTCACGTAGACCACGGCAAAACCACTTTGACCGCTGCGATCACAACCATTCTTTCTCAGAAAGGTTTAGCAGAGGCAAAAAAATACGATGAAATTGATGGTGCGCCGGAAGAAAAAGAGAGAGGTATCACCATTAATACAGCTCACGTTGAGTACCAAACGGCTAGCCGTCACTACGCTCACGTGGACTGCCCTGGACACGCTGACTACGTGAAAAACATGATCACTGGTGCTGCGCAAATGGACGGTGCTATCTTAGTTGTGGCTGCTACAGACGGTCCCATGCCGCAAACGAAAGAACACATACTTTTGGCTCGCCAGGTGGGTGTTCCCCGTATAGTGGTATTCATGAATAAAGTAGACCTGGTTGATGATCCAGAATTGCTGGAACTGGTAGAAATGGAAATTCGTGATCTGTTAAGTTCTTATGGATTTGACGGTGACAACACGCCTATCATTCAAGGTTCTGCAACAGGAGCTTTAGCTGGTGACGATAAGTGGGTTGGTAAGATTGACGAGCTTATGGATGCCGTTGATACTTATATTCCGCTGCCTCCTCGCCCGGTAGATCAGGCGTTCCTGATGTCTGTAGAAGATGTATTCTCTATCACTGGTCGTGGTACCGTAGCTACAGGACGTATTGAAAGAGGCCGTATTAAAGTAGGTGAGTCTGTAGAAATCGTTGGTTTGATGGATGCTCCTTTGACCTCTACTGTCACTGGTGTAGAAATGTTCCGTAAACTATTGGACGAAGGTGAAGCTGGAGATAACGCCGGATTGCTGTTACGCGGTATTGAAAAAACACAGATCCGTCGTGGTATGGTAATCTGTAAACCTGGCTCTATCACACCACACACCGATTTCAAAGGTGAAGTTTACGTATTAAGCAAAGAAGAAGGTGGTCGTCACACGCCATTTTTCCAAAAATATCGCCCTCAGTTCTACTTCCGTACAACTGACGTAACCGGTGAAGTAGAGTTGCCTGCAGGTACTGAAATGGTGATGCCCGGTGATAATACAAACCTTACAGTTAAGTTGATTCAGCCCATTGCAATGGAAAAAGGATTGAAGTTTGCGATCCGTGAAGGTGGTCGTACGGTAGGTGCTGGTCAGGTTACTGAAATATTAAAATAAGCTAAGGTCAGAGGGCTCATAGCTTTTTCCGCCGCAAGCGGATGCAAATGATAGCTATATTTGCAATAATGCCAGAAGCTATTAGCTAACCGCTAATAGCTTTTAGCTTTCTTACGGGCATAGTTCAATGGCAGAATAGCGGTCTCCAAAACCGTTGATGGGAGTTCGAATCTCTCTGCCCGTGCTAACAAGAATGTGCATTTTGCCACTACGCCAATTTGCAAGTAAAGAGATGATGTTGAACTCTTCATTTGCACATTTGCAGAAACGCACATCAGCAATTTAATCTTATGAACAAAATTTCGAACTATTTCTCTGAATCGTTCAAAGAACTATCTGAAAAAGTCACCTGGCCGAACTGGCAACAACTGCAACAATCAACAATGATTGTTTTAGCTGCCACGTTGCTCATCACAGCTTTGGTGTGGGTTATGGATTTCGTTGCTGCAGGCGGACTGAACTTCATCTATAAAATGTTTTAAGTAATGGAGGCAACAACGCAAACTAATCCCGAGGTACAGCAGCAAGAAACAAAATGGTATGTGCTCCGAGTGGTGAGTGGTAAGGAACGTAAAGTGAAGGAATACCTTGATAAAGAGATCTCTCGTGGAGGTTGGGACGAGATTGTGAAGCAGGTGTTTTTACCAGTAGAGAAGGTGTATAAAGTGCAGAACGGGAAAAAAGTGATGAGGGAACGAAATTACTATCCTGGTTATGTGATGATTGAGGTTGCCGATGGCAAGCTAAACGATGACCTTAGAGACACGATTAAAAACACAACAAACGTCATTCACTTTTTGGGCAAGGATAATCCAATTGCGTTGAGGCGGGCTGAGGTAAACAAAATGCTCGGCAAGATGGATGAGATGGCTGAAGCAGGTGGAGTAAGCATGAGTGAACCATTCATTGTGGGTGAAACAATCAAGATTATTGAAGGTCCATTCAACGACTTCAATGGTGTAATTGAAGAAGTGAATGATGAGAAGAAAAAACTAAAGGTTACTGTAAAAATATTTGGTCGATCTACACCTGTTGAATTAAACTATATGCAGGTAGAGAAGATGAGTTAAATTACCCGCTATCGATAAGAAAGCCATCCCTGTAGCGGATGGCTTTTTTTTGCTAAATGATCAGGAGCCTCGTTCTATTTGCTAACCTTCTGCGTATGCACTGACAGGTTCACAAGTGCACTGAAGATTTCTATCGCCGTAGGTATTATTCACTCTAGCCACTGAAGGCCAAAATTTGTTTTCTTTCACATAGTTTAGAGGAAAGGCTGCAAGCTCACGGCTATACGGTTTTGTCCAATCGTTGCTGCATATTGTGTACTGGGTATGCGGAGCATTTTTCAACGGATTGTCTTTGCGATCCAGAGCCTGCTCTTCAATCATCATTATCTCATTTCTGATACTTAGCATTGCATCACAAAATCTATCGAGTTCTTCTTTGTCTTCGCTTTCTGTCGGCTCAATCATAATAGTACCCGGAACAGGAAAACTCATAGTAGGGGCATGGAAGCCATAATCCATCAGTCTTTTCGCAACATCCTCTACTTCCACTTCTGCAGTCCTTTTGAATGGCCTGAGATCAACAATAAATTCGTGTGCGCACCTGCCCTTATCATTAGTGTACAGGATATCGAATTTCGTATTCAGACGAGCCAGCATATAATTAGCATTCAAAATAGCTTGTTCTGTCGCTTTTCTTACACCATCAAAGCCCAACATCCGAATGTAGGCATAGGAGATCAAAAGAATGGAGGCCGAGCCATAGGGCGCTGCAGATACGTTATAGTTAACTCCTTTATTGTTGCGGCTAACTCCTGGTAGGTATGGAGCCAAGTGCTGCTTTACGCATATTGGTCCCATGCCAGGGCCACCGCCACCATGCGGTATCGCGAAGGTTTTGTGCAGGTTCAAGTGGCAAACATCCGCACCTATCAGTCCAGGCGCTGTTAAGCCTACCTGGGCATTCATATTAGCCCCATCCATGTATACCTGTCCACCGTGTTGGTGCACAACCTCAGTGATCTCTTTTATAGTTTCTTCATAAACCCCATACGTACTCGGATAGGTAATCATGATTCCAGCCAGGTCAGCCGCATGAGTTTCTGCTTTTTGTGTGAGGTCTTGTACGTCGATATATCCGTTCTCTAAAGCTTTTACAACAACCACTTTCATCCCTGCCATCACTGCCGAAGCAGGATTGGTGCCGTGAGCAGATATGGGAATGAGCATTATATTCCGGTTGCTTTGGCCATTGGCATGGTGGTATGCTCTTATGGCGAGCAAGCCAGCATATTCGCCTTGTGCACCACTGTTTGGTTGCAAACTGCAGGCGTCAAATGCCGTGATTTCACACAAATACTTACTAAGCTCATTTACAATAAGCGTATATCCCGCTACCTGTTCGGTTGGTGCAAAGGGGTGAATTTTGCTCCAGTGATTCCAGCTAAGGGGAATCATTTCTGAAGCGGCATTCAGCTTCATGGTGCAGCTTCCAAGTGGTATCATGCTGTGATTCAGGGATAGATCCTTCGATTCTAGCATCCTGATGTATCTCATCATCCTGGTTTCGCTATGATGACTATTGAAGACAGGATGCTTCAGGTATTCTGAAGTTCTGGTGAGCAGTGTAGGAATGTGAGAAAGCGAAGCAGCGCGTTCTATTTTGAATGTCACTGGATCTACATCATTCACAAAGCTGTTGATCACATCAAACAAATCTGATGTTGTGGTGGTTTCGTCAAGTGAAATGCCTATGAGCTCACTATCAAAATAGCGGAAGTTAAGGCGCTGTTTTTCTGCTTTGGTCTTATAAGGAGCAATGTCGTACACCCTAACTACAACAGTATCAAAAAAATGATCGTTCACTATTTCAAAACCAAGGTTGGTTAATGACTCGGCAAGCGTTTGCGTAAGCAGTGCTACTCTCTTGGCGATGTTCTTTAAGCCGTCTGGGCCATGATATACCGCATACATCGCGGCCATGTTGGCTAATAGTGCCTGTGCAGTGCAAATGTTTGAAGTCGCTTTTTCCCGCTTAATATGTTGTTCTCGTGTCTGCAATGCCATCCGTAGAGCACGGTTACCCTGTGCATCGATGCTTACTCCAATGATACGGCCTGGTATGCTTCTCTTGAATTCATCTTTTGCCGAAAAAAATGCAGCGTGCGGCCCACCAAAACCCAATGGAACCCCGAAACGTTGGGCAGCCCCAAATGCAACATCAGCTCCCAGTTCACCGGGAGGCGTAAGTAATGTCAACGCCAGCAAATCGGTAGCCATAGATACATAGACCCCCTTGCTGTGCGCATGCTCGATAAAGCTCCTGTAGTCTTCGACAGATCCTTTATTGTTTGGATATTGCACCAATGCGCCGAAAAAGGATTCATCTATCGGCATGCTCATATAGTTTCCAAAAACCACTTCAATGCCTAAGGGCGTAGCACGGGTTAATACAACATCTTTTGTTTGGGGAAACGTTTCCTGGTCAACAAAAAACTTAGGCCTGGTGATGTTCTCCGATTTGTTTGAAACGTTGAAGAATAGAGTCATGGATTCCGCTGCTGCTGTTGCCTCGTCCAGGAGAGAGGCGTTGGCGATCGGCAACCCCGTAAGATCGCTTACCATTGTTTGAAAGTTCAACAGACTCTCTAAGCGACCCTGCGAAATCTCAGCCTGGTAAGGCGTGTATTGTGTATACCACCCGGGGTTTTCAAAAACGTTGCGGAGTATAACGCTCGGTGTAAAACTGTCGTAGTAGCCCTGTCCAATATAATTTTTGAAAATTTTATTTTGTAAAGACACCTCTTTTATGTGCCTGAGGTAATCGCTTTCACTCATAGCGTTGGGAAGTGCCAGATCAGCGTTCATGCGTATACCAGACGGAACAGTATTGTCTACCAGTTCTTTTATGGTTTCTACGCCGACAACCTGCAGCATTTGTCGCACTTGTTGTTCGTCAGGGCCAATATGTCTTTGTTGAAACTCTGTTGATTGCTGTTCAAATAAACTCATACACGTATCAAATCCTTTAGGAATTACGAAACTGCTCCAATAATCTCTCGGGAAGCCGCAAAGTTAGGCTGTTTCGGCTCATTAGCTTACCGTCGCAACAGCAAAAACTGTTAACATCAGCGGGCTTGCTTTATGTGCCGCTTGTAGTTTGATAGCCACTAAACCTGTGAACAAACTAAGAGGGGATTTGTAAATGGTGTATGTGTAATTTTTCACCTGTAAGTGCTTATTTTTAGAGCTTATGCAAGCTGTGATTCTCGTTTAACACACGACACGTGATATGAAAAGAATTTTATTTCTCTGTTCCCTCCTTATAAATTTTTCTGTTGAAGCAGCACAGGTAGACACCGTAGAAGTGTATAGCCAGGCTATGAATAAAAAGATAAAAGTGGTGGTAATCAGTCCCTCTGATTACAAAACCCTCGGCGAGCTTCCTGTTGTTTATTTATTACACGGGTTTGGTGACGACTATGCCACCTGGTCGAAAAATGTTCCGGCTATAAAGGCTGATGCTGACCTATACAAGTTTTTTATTGTGTGCCCCGACGGGAGTAAAAGCTGGTACTTCGACAGCCCGGTAGACCGTACATGGAAATACGAAACCTTCATGAGCCGAGAGCTGGTACAATGGATGGACAAGAATTACAAAACAAAGAAGGACCGTGGTGGGAGGGCGATAACAGGTTTAAGTATGGGCGGCCATGGAGGTTTGTTCTTATCGATACGCCACCAGGATGTATTTGGCGCGGGAGGAAGCATGAGTGGCGGAGTTGACATTCGTCCGTTTCCAAACAATTGGGATATGGCTCTGCGACTCGGCACGTATGCAGAACACAGGCAAAATTGGGAGGAGAATACGGTTATGAATCTGTTGCCACTGATTAAGCCAAACTCTCTGGCCTTGGTTATTGAATGTGGCACAGGTGACTTTTTTTACGCAGTTAACGAGCGGCTCCACCAGGAGCTGTTGTACAGGAACATCGCTCACGATTACACTACCCGCCCCGGTGTTCACAACTGGGCCTATTGGAGCAACGCCGTTCACTATCAGCTTTTATTCTTTCACCGTTTCTTTTCCAATGCCAAGCAGTGATATCCGTCTAAAGAAAGTTCTGGTAAGAGCTGTTTACGGTATCATTTACAGCACTTTCGTTTACTTATCGGGCTGTTCGAATGAGCAGCAAAAACAGGAGGAATTGGTGGCAAAAAGGTACTGCGGCAGTTGTCATGCGTTCCCCGCGGCAAGCCTGCTGGACAAAACAACCTGGGCAAATTCGGTTCTGCCCTCAATGGGAAAGATGATGGGAGTAAAAGGTATATCCAACAACCCGTTTGAAGAAGTTGATGAACTTTACAACCCGCCTCAGCCGTCGATGGCTACGCCTGAGGAATGGAAGAAGATCGTAAGCTATTACATTTCCAATGCCCCCGAAGTGGCTCCACCGCAGTCGAGAAACGGGATAAAAGATTACACAACCCAATTTTTAGTTGTGGCAGCACCCTCAAATGCGAGTCCACCTGCAAACACTTTCGTCAAAATAGATCAGCAGAACAGGTTGATCTATGCTTCAAACAGGTCTGATTCTGCTGTTTATGTTTATAACTCTAACGTCAATTTGTTAAGCAAGCAAAACGTTCATGGGGTATTGATTGATATGGATTTCAATCCCTCGCTTCAACAGGCGGGTGAAAGAAAAGGAGTGCTCACCAAGATCGGTATAATGGATCCAAATGATTTCAAAACAGGTTCTGCCGAGACGTTTGAAATGGATGGTACTGGTAAAATTCACTCACAACTTCAGCTTTTTGACACTCTTCAACGTCCTGTGCAGGTCGTGGCTACAGATTTGGACAGAAATGGTGCTACCGACTATGTAGTCTGCGCCTTTGGAAATAAAATGGGATCTTTTTACTGGATGCGGAATTTAGGTAATAACCGCTTCGAAAGTAAACCATTGAAGGATTTACCCGGGGCTATAAAATGCTATGTTGATGATTACAATAGTGACGGCTGGGCCGATATCATGGTCCTTTTTGGACAAGCTGAAGAAGGAATTTATTTGTTTCTTAATAAAGGTGATGGGCAGTTTGAGGAAAAACAAATTCTCCGTTTTCCGCCTGTTTATGGTTCCAGTTATTTTGAGCTGCAGGACATGAATGGAGATGGCAAAAAGGACATTATTTACACGTGTGGAGACAACGCTGATTACTCTTCGAAGGTTCTAAAAAATTACCATGGAGTTTATGTCTTTTTAAATGAAGGAAATTTCGCCTACAGAGAAATGTATTTCTTCCCTTTAAATGGCGCCTATAAAGCTATAGCACGAGATTACGATAGCGACGGTGATATGGATATTGCTGCCATTTCATTCTTTCCCGACAAGATGCATCAGCCTCAGGAAGCATTTGTTTATCTTGAAAATACCGGGCAATGGAACTTTAAACCAGCAACTATATCGGGGTATGACCAGGGCAACTGGATCACCATGGATGCCGGAGATGTTGATCAGGATGGTGATGAGGATATTGTCATCGGCAGCTTGTTTCTCCCATATCAAACTTCTGGCAAAGAGCAGCAGTTCGCAGATAAGCCACTCTTCCTTTTGCTGCGAAATAATGCTGTCAGATAATTCTATTGTTTAGCCACACCATCTCTCATCACTTATGAGCAATACTAATTAACCCTTTTTGACGCTTTGGCTTTCTGATAATCTTTCGCTCCTGCAGCCAGCTTTCCACAAGATCCATCCACAGAACATCACTGGTTTTGTTATACATGCCATAGCCATGGCCACCTTTCTCGTAGATGTGCATACCAACCGGAACACCGTGCTTTCGCAGAGCATCAGCAAAAACGTAGCTGTTTTCAACTTTCACACCATCATCTTTTGCATGTACTAAAAACGTGGGTGGCGTCTTGGATGTCACCTGCAATTCATTTGAGTATTCTTTAAGCTTTTCAGGAGGTGGGTTTTTACCCAGTAACTGCACACTTGATCCGCTATGAGCGATAGTAGTGTCAAAGCTGATTACCGGGTATACCAGTACCATAAAGTCTGGCCTAAGGCTCGTACGTTTTGGATTGTCAATGTAGGCTTTATTGAAGTGTGTACCGGCTGTGGATGCAAGATGCCCACCTGCAGAAAAGCCCATGATGCCGATCTTTTTTTTATTTATGTTCCATTCTTTTGCATTTTCCCTAACAATCTGAAGAGCCCTTTGTGCATCTTGCAAAGGACCGATCTCTTTGTTCACCATCCAATTCTCATTTGGTATGCGATATTTCACTACAAAGGCTGCTACGCCCATTTCATTGAATTTTTTTGCTACATCTGTTCCCTCGTGTTTCGATGCTAAAATCCCGTAACCGCCGCCGGGGCAAATAATAACTGCAGCCCCTGTAGCTTTACTTTTTGGAGGAAGAAAAACGGTGAGGGTTGGCCGGCTTATTTTGCTGAGGATAAGAATACTATCACGCTCATATCGAAAACTTTCCTCGTCAGGGTAAGGCTTTGAATTTGGGATGCTGTCCGTATATAGTGGCAGCACTAATTGGGCACGTGCTGGACTGTTAAGACCTAAGATCATTATCATCGGCAAACAAACAAGTTTTACTAGCTTCATAGTTGTACATTATTACTGTCTGGTTTGAACATTCTCCGCGTTTTGTAAGCACAATTAAGTGTGGATATCATTTGCGCTGCTGGTTTTGAACGAGCCTCTTTTCGCCTTTCCTATTGGTGATCTCTACATGGCTTATGCTTTCATTCAAGATGATAAACCGTGAAGATTGGGAAAGAAAGGAAGTGCCATAGTTAGCTTCTACTTTTCTTTTGCTGCCATTCTTCAAATGCACCCAGGCTACTAGATCATCATCATTAAATCGCAGCACCGGCCGGGAGTTCTTAAGTGAGAACAATTGAAGACGATTCCGATTCTGAGTGGCAGCTACTGTGAGTTTGTTATTGTTCATTAGTGCTGCCAATCCCTTGCCATCGCCGGGAATGTAAATTCCGCTCTCCTGCAGATTTACAGAAGCAAAATTTCCATTGCCCCTCCCTAAAAGGAGCAAACCGTTTAAGGCATCATATCTTCCGTTGGTGACCTCATTCGAAAAGTCATTGCCCGTAATTACAATATCTAACAGACCGTCGCTGTTTACGTCCTCAGCCACCATCCCATACAATGGTGCAAGTTGTGCCTGAACAGGCAGAGGCTTTAGTGCAAAACGGTTATTGCCGTTATTCTGAATGTATGCACTAGCAAGGTAGTTTGCCTTTAAATGCTGTCCTTTTTTTCGTTCTTCTTCACTCAACACTTTCGTAATATCGGCTTCTCCAAATTCACGATAGCTGGCAAATTTTCTTCTGGTTCTGATCATTTGCTTGATCATATCGTCACGAACATTTGCCGGATATTCTCTTCTTTCTCCTTTGCTGTCGGGGAGATATAAAGTGGTGATAGCATCGTAGCTCTGATCTTCATCAAAGTCACCTGCATAAATCTGTATGGGTTCTTTGTCGGATGCTTTGAAAAAGGAATTCAAGCCAAGGTTTCCCGCTATGTAGTCGATGTCGCCGTCATTGTCAAAGTCACCTGCAGTAATACTGTTCCACCAACCAATAGCGTTTTGCAAGCCGGTCTGGGCGGTGGTGTTTGAAAACCTGCCATTGTTGTTTTTGAAAAAGCAGATAGGCATCCACTCACCAACAACTATCAAATCCATCCAGCCGTCGTTATCAAAGTCGGTCCATACAGCATCGCATGCAAGCCCAAACTTGTCAAGTTCCGGAGCTATTTGCGAGGTCACATCGGTAAACAATACTTTACCATCTTTAGTGTCATTCCGCAGAATGAAACTGTTAACTGCTTCAGGATAACGTTTCGGTTTCACGCGGCCGCCAACAAAGAGATCAAGATCACCATCATTGTCGAAGTCAGCAGCCTTCACACAACTCTTGCTGGTATGGTTGATGGGCAAAGCAGTAGAATCATAAGTGAAAACACCAGTGCCATTATTTAGATAAATACGATCCTGGAAGTTTTTGGTTTCCGGATGAAATTCATAACTACCACTCGAGGTATACAGGTCAAGGTCACCATCAGCGTCAACATCAAGTAGTAGCATTCCCATCATTTCTGGCATCCGCACTTCTTTACCTTCTATGGGTGGCAGCTGTTTTTGAGTGAACCTGCCATTTTTTTGCTGCAGTAATATTTGTGCATTGAGCGAAGCGGCTGCGCCAATGATCACGTCATCAGTTCCGTTGTTGTCGATATCACCAACTGCAATGGAGGGACCGTATTGCGATAGTTTATGAGGCAACAATTTTTGGTCGTCGAAATCAACATAATCAAATTCTTCGTGGATATAAGTAACGCCAGCCTGTTCTGTGATGTTGCTGAACAATGGTACTATCTGTTCTTCCTGTATATCTGTCTCAAAGGAGTTTTTATGATCTACTGTTATAGACTTGTTTGCCGGAATATTCTTCAACAATTGACTCCTGCCATCGGGCCATGCGATCATAATGGAGTCTACGGTGCTTGTATTTCCAAGCCCGAAATGAAGACCATCTTCTATCGTAGACAAATACCCCCGGTAAGGTGAATTTTCAAGAACCTGCTTTTTACCTCCGCTAGAATACAGCTCTACGTAGGTGCCTATGCCTGCTTTATTCAGCTCAGGTCCGAGGAACTTTATTTTGAGGTAATTGCTTTTAAGTAGCTTCTCTGTTTTGTTTTCATAGACAAATGCTTCCTGGTTGATATTGCTGATTACGTAATCAAGATCTCCGTCATTGTCAAGATCAACATAAGCTGCACCGTTTGAAAAAGATGGCACATCAACGCCCCATTCTTTTGTAACGTCGTCGAAAGCCAATCCATTACGATTCTTATAAGCATAGTTGGAGATTCTTATCTGCGGTATTTGTGCTAAGATTTCTTTTTTCGGAGTAGACTCTGATGCATGCTGTCGGAACTTTGCAAAGTCATGGTCTGTCACATCTTTAGGGTAGCCATTCGTAATTATCAAATCTTTCAATCCATCATTATCAAAATCAGCAAGTGAGGGGTTCCAGCTCCAATCTGTTTCTGCAACGCCTGAAAAGAAGGAGATGTCGCTAAAGACAGGTATAGCTGTTTTACCGCTATCAGGCATTATTATTCCATTGTTTAGTTGCAATGTATTTCTCACGTATTGCAATACCATACCCGAGTTCAACATTGAGTGGGTGATGAAATAATTCATTCCACTCATATTCTTTTTCTTACGGAAGTTATCTTCTGGATTCATGTCTACGGTAATGATATCTGGCAAGCCGTCGTTGTTGATGTCGGCGATATCAGTTCCCATTGCATTTTGCGAAGTATGTTTAAAGCTGGACCGTGCAGATTCGATAAAGGTGCCATCTCCTTTATTCAGGTACAATTGATCACTTGTAAAAAAATCATTGGACACATAGATGTCTTTCCAACCATCTTTGTTTACATCTGCTATTGCCACTCCCAGACCGTAACCTTCGTCGTATATACCTGCTTGTTTAGAGATATCCCTGAAATAAGGATGCCCTAGTGAATCGCTGCCCTCATTTCTGTAAAGTTTATCTGCAAGAGCAGTTTTGTTTTCGGTTGTGGTGCCATCGAATCTTGTGCTATTTCTCTGCGCCAAAGTAGTCGTTACGAGATACATGTCAAGGTCGTCATCTCTGTCATAGTCGAAGAAGGCCGCGTGAACAGAAAACCCGGTGTCAGCGAGGTTGTATTGCATGGACATTTCTTTGAACACAGGGACACCACTTTTATTCACTCCTTGATTCACATAGAGCAAATTGGTTCTTTTAGCCGGGTCTTTCCTGATAGAGGCACATACATAGATATCCTGCAAACCATCATTGTTGATATCAACCACAGAAGCAGCATTGCACCAGCGTCCTTCCCCGTTTACTTTAGCTTCACCGGTGATGTCGTCAAAACTCAAATTTCCCTTGTTCAAGTATAATTTGTTTTCCGTTTGGCTGGCGGTAAAATAAAGGTCCTGCTGGCCATCGTTGTTGAAATCGCCTACTGCTACGCCGCCACCATTATATAGAAACTCCATGTCCAATGGATTAATGGAATCACTCTCTACTACTACATTGTTGAATTTTATGTTGGTGTGGCTGGAGCTCCGCTGAAGGAACAGTTTGTCCTCCTGTTGGTTACAGCTAAAAAAGAACAGAAGTAATGAGAAAATCAATACTTGCCTCATCCGATAATGGTGGTTTTTGTACTGCTATTTAAAACATTTATATCAATTCACACGCTTGATAGTTAAGGATGCGTATGCAGTTGGCAGGTAGTTGGTGTGTTGGAAGTGGAAATAACCGGAGCTCCTACAACGACTTGCGTTTAATTAGTACAAATGGGTTTTTTATTGACTCTTTGCTGTTGCTCAATATTAGCCTGGCCGCTGTTTCGCCCATTTTTTCATGATCTGTTGATATCACAGTGATGCCTTCAAGCAACACCTCTTTCAATGGTGTTTCGTTGTATGATATGATGCCGATGTCTTTGCCGATTTTCAGCTTTTTGGCCAAACAAATTTTAATGAGATTTGCCAGGTCCGTTTCTTCAATCACTACGTAAGCTTCACCTTTGGTGACTGCCTGATTTGGCTTCACTTCATTGATAACCTCGTTCTTGAAGCAATTCTGCATACAAAAACGCCGGAATCCCCGCACCATTTCAGGCGGGTAAGGAACCATGTTAGAGTGAACAAAAACAAGCTTTGAATAATTTTTTAGAAGCTCAACACCTTTCTCAAGGGCTTCAATGATGTCGTTCTCAAAATCCTGGTAAACAGCCGCACACCTGTTTTCAAAAAATGGCACTTTCCGGTCCATGATGATTAGCTGATCTGGTGGAATGGTTTCGAGAATACGTACTGCCTCATCAAACCTTTCATAGAACTGCGGCATCACCACGAAATAGTTGTAATCGTTTACGTGGTTTTCAACAAGGTTGCGGAGAATTTCCACATTGAAGTGATGAATTTTAAGATCGACTATGGCTTTAGGCCCAAGGGTTTGAATAAAGGATTGATATACCTGTTTTTTGTAATTGCTGATCTTATTGAAAAGCAGGAGCACTTTTATGGGTACGTCTATATCAACTTTGTTGATGTAAAAACCCTTTCCCTTGATAGGGATAATCGTTCCCTGTTCACGAAGAATGCTGTAAGCCTTTTCAACAGTCACTCTTGAGATATAGTACTCTTCGCTAAGTTCGTTTATCGATGAAATCTTTTGGCCTTTTCTCAATTTGCCTCTTCGTATAGCATCGGTGACAGCATTCACCACTTGCACATATTTTGGAACTTGGCTTTCGAGGCCTATATCCAGAAGGGGCATCACATCGTTAGTCATAATAAATCTGAAGGAACCGGGATGGTAAAAACTGGTGTAAAGTAAATTTTTCTTTTAATCTAATCTATTCTTGTTTTCTTATTAAAGCCTTAATGTTCTAAGACAACAATTAGCTTGTATATGTTGCTTAGAGGGACGCTCTTTTTATAAGCTCAAAAGGGTTCTTCACCTGTTCGCAACTATTTGAGAGTAGCAGCCGGGCTGCGGTTGATCCCATCCTGGCATGATCCGTTGAGATGACTGTGATGCCATCCAACAATATTTCTTTGAGAGGTGTTTCGTTATACGAAATAATACCTATGTCGCTGCCAACTTTTAGTTTGCTGCGTAAGCAGTTTTTTATAAGGTTTGCCAGGTCCGTGTCTTCTGTTACTATATACGCGTTGCCTTTTGATACTACCGTCTCTTCGTTTATTTCGTGAATTACTCTGTTGCTAATCCGGTTTTGCATACAAAACTTTTTAAATCCTGTTATCTTCTCCGGCGGTGACGGCACTATTTGGGAATGTACCATTACCAGGTGCAGGTATTTATGTAATAGTGGCAATGCGTCATACAGCGCATTGATGATGTCATTTTCAAAGTCCTGGTAAACAGCTCCGCATTTGTGCTGAAAACCGGGAATTTTTTTATCGAGCAGCAGGAGCTTCTCAGCTGGAATGCCATTGATGGTTTCTATCGCCTCTTTTTCATTGTCGTAGAAGTGCGGCATTATCACGAAATAATCATAGTCGTTAATCTGATTTTCTACGAGACTTTTAAGTATCTGAGGATTAAAGTGGTGAATTTTCAGATCTACTGAGGCTTTGGTGCCGAGGGTTTTCAGGAAAGCGGTATAGATGTCCTTTTTATAGTTGCTTATTTTATTAAAAATCAAAAGCACTTTTATCTGAACATCTATATCGGTCTTATTGATATAGTAACCTTTCCCCGCGGTAGACGTGATAATGCCTTGCTCTTTTAGTATGCCATATGCTTTTTCTACTGTTACTCTCGACACCAAGAACTCGTCGCTAAACTCGTTGATCGACATGAGTCGCTGCCCTCTTTTCAGGTTACCGCGTTTTATTGAATTGCTGACTGCATCGACGATCTGCTGGTACTTGGGGATCGGGCTGTCAGCATCTATTTCTGCTAGGTGGATCATCAAACTGTATTAGTGTCTAAGTTAGTAGTTTACAATGTGGTAAGAAACCGCTACCTAGTTGTTCTACGAGCTAAGCACTTTTAACAATCTTTTTTGGATAAGGATAGTTAATGATGCCAGCATTTTATTTTGTTTCTACTTTTCCCTTACAGTAAATAAAATTTACTATTCTGCTTTCCATTTCAAATCTATTTAACTAAAACAAACGATTGCCATGAATCGAAGCTTAACTGCCGTTTCTTTTTGGTACAAGTATGTGTTCACATTGATTCTAATGATTTCGGGTGTGGCTTTTGCGCAAGCACAGCAAACGATCAGGGGTCGCATCACTGATAGCACCTCGTCTCAAGGTTTACCCGGCATCAACGTAACTGTTAGAGGTACTACCAGAGGTACCGTAACAGATGCAAACGGTAATTTCAGCATTTCAGCCAACAGGGGCGATGTGCTGCAAGTCAGTGCTGTAAACTACAACACGCAGCAGATAACAGTTGGTGATAACGCGATTGTTAGTCTTGCTCTATCTCCTAGAAGCGCCCAGCTAAATGAAGTAGTAGTTATTGGTTATGGTACCCGCCAGAGAAAAGACGTGACAGGCGCCATATCTCAGGTAGGTTCTAAAGAAATTGAGAAAAGTACAGCTGTTACTCCGGAGTTAGCGCTCCAGGGCCGGGCAGCAGGTGTATTTGTGCAATCAGGGGGCGGAGATCCTCAGGCGAGGGCTACTGTACGTATCAGGGGTGTAAACACCTTTGGTAATGCGGAGCCGCTGTACGTAATTGATGGTGTTCCCATCTATGAAGGTGGATCAGGCGTCACCTCAGGTGCTACGGGCGACATTCGGTCTCCGATAAACATATTCTCAATGATCAACCCAAATGATATTGAGTCTATATCTGTGTTGAAAGATGCGTCAGCGGCGGCTATCTACGGCGTTCGGGCATCTAATGGAGTAATTCTGATTACTACGAAGAGAGGTAAAGCAGGCAGAGCAAGAGTGGAAGTGTCCACTTCGTTTGGTGTTCAGAATATAACTAAAACATTTAAAACGCTCAATACACAACAATATTATGATCTGGTGAGGGAAGCATATGCCGCCAACCCTAATGCGAATACAACCTTCGAAGCGGCTTATGGTCCCAGGTACGACGCATCTAATTCTCTTTATGCCGGCAATAACCCGACATATAACTGGCAAAACGAGCTGCTAAACAAGAACGCAAACATGCAGGACCATAGCGTCCGGATCAGCGGTGGCAGTGAAGCGACCACGTATTATGTTTCGGCAGGATATACTAAACAGGAAAGCCCGCTGAAAGGTAATGACCTTAGCCGCTATTCTCTAGCAACCAATGTTGACGCAAGGGTGTCCAAAGTTCTCTCTACGGGGTTAACCATTCGATTGGTTCAGGAAAACGCCTTGGTAAACACAGGTGCTGATTTACCCACCATGGCCTCTACGATACCATTCCAGCCGATTTATGATCCTAATGATCCAACTGGTCTTGCACCAGCAAGCAGCGGAAGTTTTGTTCCTAACCCTGACTACGATCCAACAAAGCTGGATCCGGGTGCCCCTTTCAATTTTGCACCAGGTGATCCAAAGCTAATTTGGGGGCAACAAACTCGCTTTAATGTATTTGGCTTTCAGAAATATACCGATAACAAATACGACCTGATGAGAGCATTGGGAAATGCATATGTGCAAATTGAACCCATACCTGGTCTAAGGTTGAGAGGTTCGTTAGGAGGTGATTGGTATATGAACCTCAGAAGGTCCTTCACTGATCTAACTCAGCAATGGCGCTTCTCGCAAACTCCAGGCAATCCGTTTGCTAATCAAAACGGCCAGGCAAAAGGAAGCTATGGAGAAAGAAGAGGTACCACCTATACTGTAAATAAGGAGTTAACACTGAACTTTAATCGCACTTTCTTCAACGATCATAACATTGACGTTATTCTTGGTGCAACCGATCAGTACGGGCGCTGGAACGTATCGGACTTAAGTGGAAGAGTAAATTATGTTGATCTACAACTGAGAGGGATTGGAAACCAGCCGCCTTATAC
The DNA here is from genome assembly GCA_035644775.1 of Chitinophagaceae bacterium. GTDB lineage: Bacteria > Bacteroidota > Bacteroidia > Chitinophagales > Chitinophagaceae > Flavisolibacter. The sequence continues at coordinate 16,785 of DASQNW010000429.1, forward strand.
ACAAGGTTTTGCAGGCATTTTGCAGGAGGACGCCTTACTCGGTTACGTGGGCCGCATAAGCTATAAATATAGAGACAAATATTATTTGGATCTTTCTTATCGCAGAGACGAATCTTCGAGATTGGCGCCTGGATACAAGCAAGATGATTTCCCTTCAGTGGCAGCGGCATGGCGTGTTAGCTCAGAGAAATTTTTCCCGCAAACTCGCTTCATCAATGACCTGAAGTTGAGAGGCGGATGGGGAAGGCTAGGAAATATTAATTCAGCTGGTTTTTACAAGTTTCTTTCTGGCGTGTCTTTATCAGCGGATTATCCTCTTGGTTCTGGTGCAGGAAACGGGGTAGGCAATCAAACACAGGCAGCC
>DASQNW010000430.1:0-5112 GCA_035644775.1 Chitinophagaceae bacterium
CCGGCTGCTTGATAAGCTGCTGGTGTGTGCGTTAATTGAAGCGAGGAGTTGCGAACGCTTTAAACGCCTGAGTGAGGAATTGGAGGATGCTTACCTCCGCCGATTCTATCGGCGGTTTATGGAAAGCGAGGCTGGTCATTACACCTTATTTATAGAACTTGCCGAGTCCTACATAGAAAAGGAGAAGGTGCGAAACAGATGGGCAGAGTGGCTTCGGTACGAGGCTGAGATCATTACCAATATGACTCTCAGAGGAGACCGGATGCATTAGTTCGAAATCTTCTGCCAAGTGGGCTACAATCACATTAGCCCAGAGAAATAATTTATCTCGTCGCCTAGCTTCAGGTAAGGGTACTTCTCTTGTAGCTTACAGGCCATCTCGCAGTGGGTTTGAAGAAACTTTTGATGTGCCTTCGTAGTTGGATGGGTCGGCTTGTGCTTTTTGGCTATTACTAATTTTTTCACTTCCCCGGCCAGCTTAACTGTCTCATCGGACATGAAAACATCAACAAACTTAGCTAACACAAATTCTGTCGCCAAGTAGTTAGGATGCACCAGGTCGATGTCGTAGTACCTATAATCCCGCAAAACGTCAATGACCAATTCGTAAGCAGGAAAATAATGCAGCCGATCAAATTTATTGACCAGGTGATGCACCGCTTCAGTTAGCCTGGCCTTGCTTCTATTGTTTTCGATCACTCCATCGCGTATATGTCTTACCGGACTTACAGTGAAGATGATGTTGACTTTGTTGTTGAAGTAAAATACCTGGTGTATCATTTCGTCCATCACTTCAACGATTTCTGAGATGGTCATCAGGTGCTTGTTAAACCAGGCGGCTGGTGCACGGTGGCAATTAACCACTCCGGAGTTCCTGCCTATCAATTGTCGGCTCACATCGGCCTCTTCGGACAAACGGTAGCTGAATGAAGATCCCAGTGTAATAATCAGCCAGTCTGCGTCTGTAAGAAAGGAGTGTGCCTGAGCCTGTGAATTATTGATGTTGCCAAGCACCTGTTCTTTTTGCACTCCGGAAAACCGGCTGTGGTGCAGCCAGCTTTGCCACACCTCATTTAAATAAAAAATATCACTCTCGCTGAATCGCTTATTCTGTACATACGACACCAGGATCTTTGCAACACTATCCGGATCAAACAAAATTCCATTAGGGTTTTGCAAGATGTCAAATTTCATTTCCTTCAACGCATTACCAATGTGTTCGGTAAAGCATGATCCTATGGAAAGGATCTTTTGTTGATGATCAATTAATGATTTTGACCTGGGAAGTTGTATGTCTAACATGAAATCCATCACAAAAATATTTCATCAGCGAGTTTTAAACTGTTTGCTAAAGCCTCGGTATTTAGATGCAGCGGGTAACCTGCCTTGCTAAAATGATCAATCATCCATTCTGTATTCATATTGCCCACCAATGTGTCATTCGCCATGGGGCAGCCGCCGATTCCTTTAAGAGCACCGTCAAATCTTCTACAGCCAGCATTATGGGCAGCCTCAAGCTTCTGCTGCCAGTTATTGGTTGTAGAATGAAGATGAACACCAAACTCGATGTGAGGGTGTTTCGGAACAAGGGTATGCACCGCAAATGAAATTTGTTCCGGAGAGGCAACGCCAACAGTATCTGACAGGGAGATGATCCTCACTTCTCTTTTCACCATCTCCTCCGCCCAAAGCAGAAGAATGTCTTCATTATATGTGTCACCATATGGATTGCCAAAAGCCATGCTTAAATAAATCACCAACTGTTTCTTGTGTTTAAGACAGAGATTCTGAATCTCTCCCACTCTTATTAGGCTTTCTTCTATTGTGCTATTTGTGTTGCGCAACTGAAAACTAAGGGAAATAGAAAAGGGAAAGCCAACATAGGAGATCTCGTCGTACTCAACGGCTTCGTCGGCACCCCTGGCGTTTGCAACAATGGCCAACAACTTGGTGTGTGAATTCTGCAACTGCAAACTGGCAAGTACGTCATGTGTATCTGCCATCTGAGGTATTGCTTTTGAAGATACGAAGCTTCCAAAATCGATGGTGTCAAAACCTACCTTGAGCAGCTCATTGACGTAGGCAATTTTCTTTTCTGTGGGAATAAAATTCCTCCAACCCTGCATGGCATCCCGTGGGCATTCAATCAATTTGATAGCCGCAGATCCGTTCAAATCCATTAAGTGCAAAATTAAGCGTTAGAACCGTGCTGCCTGCCTGACCTTATCACGGATGCGATTGAAGAAACGGATGCGTTCCCGCTCTCCTACCCTGCTCAATTGTGTTGATTTCCTGATCAGGTTTTGAATAGCATCCATCATGTGTGCATTGAAACGTACATCGCGGGTACTCACGTAGTTGATTACACTATGATTTAAGAAAGTGGTACGCATATTATCCAGTTCTGCCATCACAGTGTTATCAGCGAGAATCAGTTCGTTATTAAAAAGGTTATAAGGAGCTGCGTTATCGGCGGGTTCACTATCAACAGCAAACTTGAGCCCGAGTTCAGCCTGTTTCTCAATATGGTCAATCAGCTTTAAAACGGCACGGTACAATCTATCAATATCTTCGTTGCTGTTAAATGCTTGTGCATCTCTATAAAACTCTATTTGCCTGATGGTGCTATTGATACTCTCTACATTCCAAATATCAGTAGACGGAACAAGATTATAAAACTTCACAATCTTTTCACCAAGGGCAAGGTGTGAAGGATCGATATCATTCAGCGAAAATTTCTGTCCCCGAAGATGGTCGTAGTGCAGGATGGACTTGCGCCAGAAGAAAGATTTAAAATAAGTAAGCTCCGGCACAAGAAATTGCTGCATCACCGGAACGTCTTTCGCCAGATAAAACATGTGCCTATGCTGAAAGCTGCTCATATGCTGCATCAGGTGTACAATGTTCTCCATCCATTTCTCAAAAAGGTGGTCTGTAGAGTTGGCCAACTTGCCTGTGAAAACAAATGCGTCAGTTTCAATGTGCAGCAGCTGATCGAGTGAGATCCTGTAATGACTGGCGAGTTTCTGAAGTTCTTCTATCGACATTTGTTTTTCACCACGTATTCTACGGTAGGCACTATCGTTGCTGATGTGCAGTAGTTCTGCCACGGTGTCAACAAGGGACACATGTGCAGGCAGCAAGCCTTTTATATGTTGAAACACATTGACCTGAATGTTGGCTGTACTCATAGTCACTTTGTTACCTAAAAGGTGATCTACGTCGCTGGAAACATTTCTGTTTCAAGATAATCCAATGCTTGCAATTGCCAATAAATTCAATCCCGTTGTGCGGTGATTATTGATTGGTATAGCTGGGAATCATTTAGAAGACTTGAATATTAAGTTGCTGGTGCAACATTCATTCGCTGTTTCATCGCTTCATATAAAATCATTCCGGCGGCGACTGATACATTTAGTGATTCAAAATTTCCCGGCATCGGTATAAAAAAGCGCTCATCACAGATGCGCATTAGACCTTGAAAAACGCCCTTGCCTTCGCTGCCCAAAACAATGGCACAAGGTTCATTGAAGTTCAGCTGATGCAGAGCAGCACTCGATTTCATTTCACTCGCAAACACCTTGATGCCATTCATATGGAGTTCATCAACAGCTTTCATCAGGCTGTTTACACGACAAACGTGAATGCGCTCCAGAGCACCGGCAGAAGACTTCAGTGCTTCTTCATTTAACGCACCTACACCTTTATCGGGGATGATCAACGACTGTGCTCCACAGCACACAGCTGTCCTTGCTATAGCACCAATGTTGCGTATATCGGTTACTCCGTCCAGCATTAGAAACAAAGGAGTTTGACCTTCCGAAATAACGTGGTCTATTACCTGCTGCAAATCCATATACTGGACCAGCGCGGCATAGGCGATCACTCCCTGGTGATTGCTCCTCGAAATGCTATTCAATTTTTCGATAGGCACATATTGAATGGGGATCTGATGCTTCTGCGCCAACTCACGAATGGAAAATATAGCATCACCCGCAGCTCCCTTTTGCAACAAGATCTTGTCAATAGCACGTCCGCTTCCGATTGCTTCAATAAGTGGCTGCCGACCAATTATGCGAGATGATTTGTACACTGCTATAATTTACCTTCCAGCAATAATATTTTAACCTTCAATATTGCTGCCACGGCTAATGAATCGGTAATCACTCCATCCTCCACCAGGTGGTAAGCCTCTTCAAAAGGGATTTTCTTTATCACAAGATCTTCAGTCTCTTCCGGCATTGCTTCTTGCTGTACCAGTTTTCTCGCCATAAAAATAGCACCATGTTCATCGCAGACTGAATTTGACAGGTGAAAATCCATCAGCTTAGTCCATTCACCTGCCACAAGGCCGGTCTCTTCCTTCAACTCTCTTTTAGCTGATTCTATCATATCAACTCCGTGTGGGCCTCCGCCTTCAGGTATTTCCCAACTGTATTGATTTAAAGTGAAGCGATACTGCCCAACGAGGTAGGTGTTTAGTTCCTCATCTAATGGAATAACGCCGATAGCGAGGTTTTTGAAATGAACTTTCCCGTAAATGCCTTTGCCACCTTTGGGATTGATCACATTGTATTCTGTGACCTTAATCCAGGGGTTCTCATAAATTTTTTTCTCCGCTAAAATCGTCCAGGGATTCTTTTTCTCGTCTACCATTATATTTTGTTTAAGAGTCTCTCGTCTGGAGTGGGCTTTCATCCTCCAAACAAAAAAGTACGAAGGTCTTTTGACGCCTCGTACTTCAGCTGAACTTTTTGATTTTATTTATTTTACTCCAAAAGCTTTTTTCACTTTAGGAACGTAGTCAAGTTTTTCCCAGGTAAACAGTTCAACTTTCTTCTTTACTACCTTACCGTCCGGAGAAGCAAACTCTTTCGTTATTACTTCCGGCTTTCGACCCATGTGCCCGTACGCTGCCGTTTCGCTATAGATGGGATTGCGCAATTTTAACCGCTGCTCAATGAAATAAGGACGCATGTCGAAAATAGATTCAACCATCCGTGCAATCTCTCCGTCGCTCATGCTCACGTTCGAAGTTCCATACGTATTGATGTAAACGCCCATAGGCTCCGCTACACCAATTGCATATGATACCTGCACCAACACTTCGCT